>JAEMTR010000063.1 GCA_016462245.1 Solirubrobacteraceae bacterium | reverse complement strand
GATGCTGCGCGCGCTCGATCGCCAAGCCGACCCGAAGGCGGTCAGTCGCTACCGCGAAATCTTGCAGTCGATCCGCGCCAGCAAGATGTCGCCGTTCGTCACGCTCAACCACTTCACGCTGCCGGGCTGGATTCACGACCCACTCGGCGTCCGCGCCGCGCTCGCTGGCAGCGACCCGAACGGCGAGCTTCCGCCGCTACAGCGCGCCGGCTGGCTGAGCGGCTCAACCGTCACTGAGTTTGAGCGCTACTCGGCCTGGGCCGCCTGGCGATTTGGCGATCTCGTTGATCGATGGGCGCCGATCAACGAGCCGATGGTTGTGACAACGAACGGCTACGCCAACATTCCTGGCGTTGTCGAGGGCAACTTCCCGCCTGGCGTTTACAGCTTCACTGCTGCCGTCGCTGCGATTGGCAACCTTGAAGCCGCCAACTCGGTCGCCTACGAGGTCGTCAAGAAGCTTGACCCAAGCTCGAAGGTCGGGCTGGTGCAGAGCATGGTCGCCTTCACGCCGACCAATCCGTCAAGCGCTGCCGACGTTGCTGCCACCGAGCACGCCGACTACCTCTTCAACCGCGTCTTCCTCAACGCTGCCGTGAAGGGCGACTTTGACGCCAACGCTGATGGTGTGCTCAGCCCAACTGAGCGCGCGATTCACGGGCGCCGCGCCGACTTCGTTGGCGTTAACTACTACTTCCGTGGCCGTGCCACCGGCCTTGGCGCTTCGATCACGCCACGGATCCCGGTGCTCGACTTTCTGCCGTCGACTTCCTACCGCTGGCAACGCGCTCCGACTGCGGCTCCGTGCCCGACGCTGTGTAGCGACTTTGGCTCCGAGATCTTCCCGGCTGGCTTCCGCCAGGTGCTGAAGACGGCCGGTAGCTACAAGCTGCCGGTGATCGTTACCGAGAGCGGGATTGCCGATGCGAAAGATCGCCTGCGCCCCGCTTATCTGCGTGATCACCTCCGCCAGATGCGCGCCTCGATCGTCTCGAAGGAGGCCAACGTTGTCGGCTGGATCGGCTGGTCGCTGACCGATAACTTCGAGTGGGTCTCCGGCTACGCGCCGAAGTTTGGGCTCTACTCGTTCAACTCGAAGACGCTTGCGCGGACGCCGCGCAGCGCCAGCGTCAAGCTCGTCAAGCGGGCGATGACGACGAACCGCGTTCCTTAACGGAGCGGCTCAGAAGTCGAAGTCGCGCGGCGGCTTGCGTTCGAACCACAGCCGGTCGTGCTCAGGCGTCTCTTCGAGGAAGTCGGGGGTCTCTTCCAGCTCGTCGCGGGCCTCAGCAGCGCTCTCTTCGGCTTCGGCCGCAGCTTCAGGGGCGACTTCGGTCTCGAGTAGCTCCGGCTCTGGCTGCGCGATCGGCTCAGGATCAGGCGCTGGCTCGGCGATCGGCGCTGGTTCTGGCTCAGCGACCGGCTCGGCGCGCATTGCAGCTTCGACCTCTTCAGGGCTGAACTGCTCGGTTGGCTGGGCCGCTTCTGGCTCAGGCTCAGCTGCCTCGTCGGTGACGAGCAGCTCGGGCTCAGGCTCGGCTGCTTCTTGAGAGGCTTTCTCCTCAGCCTTTACGGCCGCTTCGGCCTCGACGGCCTCAGCTGCCTCCTCGACCTCGAGTTCGGCGTCCTCGCCGCCTCCGAGCGCTTCGGTTTCGAGCTGTGCGATCTCGGTTGGATCGGCGCCTTGTCGGCGCTTCAGATCCAGATGCTCCCGGATTGCGTCATCAAGCATTCCCATTCGGCAAGCCTAGCGGAGAGAAAGCAACGCGGCAGCCTGTGGCGCTGAAGCCCGGCTACACTCGCATTTGCGGGGCTATAGCTCAGTTGGGAGAGCGCCTGGATCGCACCCAGGAGGCCGCCGGTTCGAGTCCGGCTAGCTCCATTTATCCCCGCAACCGTCACGTTCGCTTTTCTCGTTTGTCTAAGCCCTTAACCGATTGAGAGCCCCTCGGCTTAAGGAGAGAATTGCGATGGACCGCACAACCCGTTTGTTTTCACTCACACTCGCCGCGCTGGCCGCGCTAGCGATGCCAGTAATCGCGCTAGCGAAGCCGTCAGGGCCGAGCGGCGACCGTACGCAGCAATCTCCTGGCAGCAACGCCCCTGCCCGTCAGCAGCCGCAGCGCCAGCAGCCGCAGCGCCAGCAGCCGCAGCGCCAAGAGCCGCAGCGCCAGCAGCCTCCTGCGCGGCCCTCGGCTTCGCTCTACTCAATAACTGGAGTTGGCAACAACCTCGGTAACCCAAGCTGGGGCGCCGTCAACGTTGACCAGTTGCGCTTTGTCGCTTCTGCCTATGCGGATCGCCTTTCCGCGCCGGCTGGCTCCTCACGGCTCAATGCCCGAGTGCTTTCGAGCGCGCTCAGCACGCAGAGCGAAGATGTACCCGAAAACAATCGTCAGATGTCCGATCTCGTATACGTCTTCGGTCAGTTCCTCGACCACGACATCAGCCTTTCTACGCGTGGCAGCGAGTCGATGCCAATAGCGGTCCCGAGCGGCGATCCGTTCTTCGATCCGGCTAGCACCGGAACGAAGCAGATGTCTTTCACTCGCTCAGGCTTCAATCCGGCGAGCGGCGCCAGCAACCCGCGCCAGCAGACCAACTCAAATACCGCTTTCATCGACGGTTCGCAGATCTATGGCGCCGACGCCACCCGCGCCGCGGCGCTGCGCAGCTTCAGCGGTGGCAAGCTAAAAACCAGCGCCGGCAACCTGATGCCGTTTAACACTGAGGGCCTGCCGAATTCCAACGACGCCCGGCGCGTTCCAGATTCACAGCTCTTCCTCGGCGGTGACGTGCGGGCGAACGAGAACCCCTCGCTAACAGCGCTCCACACGTTGTTCCTGCGCGAGCACAACCGTCAAGCGAGCGCGATCGCGGCCAACAATCGGTCGCTAAGCGACGAGCAGATCTACCAGCAGGCTCGACGGATTGTGATCGGCGAGCTGCAGGCGATTACCTACAACGAGTTCCTGCCGGCGCTGCTCGGGCGCGGCGTGATGCCCAGCTATCGAGGCTACCGACGAAATGTCAACCCAGGTATTTCGAACGAGTTCTCGACCGCCGCCTTTCGCTTCGGTCACAGCATGCTCGACGGCGAGGTCGGCAGACTCAACAACGACGGTAGTGATACACCGCAGGGCCCACTAGCGTTGCGAAACGCCTTCTTCAACCCAACCGTCTTTGATCCGGCGCTGCCGAACCACGAAGGTGACATCGATCCGTTCCTCAAGTCGTCCGCCAGCGGCAACACGCAGGAGGTCGACCTGCAGATCGTGGATGACGTTCGCAACTTCCTCTTCGGCGCGCCGGGCTCAGGTGGCTTTGACCTTGCGGCGCTGAACATTCAGCGCGGCCGCGACCACGGGCTCGCCGACTACAACACGGTCCGCGCCGCTTACGGCCTGCCGCGTGTGACGAGCTTCTCGCAGATCAGCTCGAACCCAGCAACCGCTGCCGCGCTCGAGGCCGCCTATGGTTCGGTCTCGAACATCGACCTCTGGTCTGGCGGGCTTGCCGCGGACCACACTGCGCGCGGATCGCTTGGGGCGCTCTTCACGAGGATTGTCGTCAACCAGTTTGCGCGGCTCCGCGAGGGCGACCGCTTCTACTACGAGAACTCGATGCGAGGATGGCAGCTCGGCGATGTCCGTCGCACGACCCTGGCGCGCGTGATCAAGGCCAACACGGCGCTGACCACGATCCAGCCGAACGCCTTCTTCGCGCCCGCCGGCGGAAGCTGAGCGGAGCGCTAGCGTGTAGGGCAGCGCATCTGCTTGCGCTGCCCTACAGATGGCCCACGCCCACAAAACAGTCACCAGCCCGAAGCCGCCGGCGGAAGTCTTCGCCTATTTGGCCGATTTTTCGACCACGGCCGAATGGGATCCAGGCATCTCGGCGGCTCGCAGGCTTGATGACGGGCCGCCCGGTGTCGGTAACCGCGTCGAGCTCGACGCCGCTTTCTTCGGCCGCACGATCAAGCTGATCTACGAAACGACGCTCTACGAGGCGCCGCGCCGCTTCATCGTCCGCGGCGAAAGCTCGACGATCGTCAGCGTTGACGAGATCACGGTCGAGGCTGACGGGACAGGCTCGCTCGTCACATACGACGCTGAGCTGACCTTGAAGGGCCCGTTGAAGATCTTTGATCCGGCGCTGGGCCTTGGCTTCGGCAAGGTCGCCGATAAGGCGATCGCTGGGCTGAAAAAAGCACTCTCCGCTTGACGCTTTAGCATCTGAGCAGTGAACCGCACAACCGTTCTGATCGTCTTTCTAGTGATTATTGGGGCTGGCGTCGCGGCCGCGGCGCTGGTCTCCAGTAGCGGCAGCGGTAGCTCCGACACGGTCAGCGTCGGCGAGACGATCCCGACTACGACCAGCGCCACGACCACACCGACGGCAAGGACCGCGACAACTTCGACCACCACTTCGGGGCAGTCCAGCAGCGCGCAGGTTGAGGCGACAGTCACCAGCTACGTGCAGGCCGCTGAGGAGGGCGATGCCACAACGCTCTGCGGCCTGCAGGTCGGTACCAGCGCTGGAGCTAGCGGCGCGGCGGCGGCGCAGGCCTGCGCGTCGAAGGCCGCGATCACGCTGACCGACCTTCCTGGCCTCTCACAATTGAAGGTCACCGACGTAAAGGTCAGCGGCGACAAGGCAACAGCTCAGCTGCTGCGAATCGGGCAGATCACACTCGTCAAAGTTGACGGAAGTTGGAAGGTGAGCAGCTTCTCGCCGGCTCGAAGCAAGCGCAACGGCGGCGCCGAAGCTCCTTCCGGCGCTGACGTGGGCGGAACCGCTGCCGACTAGCCGCGCGGCGTGACGATCGGAAAGTCGTGCGGCGGGTCGTCAAGCAGTCCAAGGAAGCCGGCGAGCGCCATCGGGTCGCCGTCAACGCTGATCGCGCCTGAGCTGAAAGCTTCGATCGCGTCGATCTCCTGCAGGATCAGCGAGTTGAGCGTGGCCCGTGTTGTCGTGACGATTGCCGCAGCTTTCTCGTCGAGCCTGCCAGCGACGGTGCTGAGCGCTCCGTTGGTCACGCGGAGCGTCCACTGCTCATCAATGTCGGTGAAGTTCCAAGCCACGATCAGGTCGTTCTCTGCCGCCCGCTCGCCGTTGATCCGCGTTCCCATCGCATCGAAGAGCTGGCCGGTTGGCAGTGCGCGCACGATGTCTGGCGCCTGAGCGCGCAGGCTTTCACTGCTTACGCCGTCGCGCAGCTCGCTGGCTCCGGTCAGATAAGCGTTGCGCCAGGTCGCGTTCTCGGTCTGGTAGCCGAGCTGCTCGAAGGCCGCGGCCTGGAGCTCACGCGCGGCTGCGTTCTCTGGCTCGGCGAAGACGACGTGGCCGGCCAGCGTCGCTGCCCAGCGCTCATCGCCCTCGGCTAGCGCCTGCGCCGCGATCTCAAGCGCTCGTTCGCCGCCGCCGATCGCTTCGACGTAGCGGCTGCCAGCATCGCTCGGTGTAAGCGGGTCAAGGTTCACCGGGTTGCCGTCGTAGACGCCGAAGTAGCGCTGGTAGATGCCGCGCGCGTTGTGCCGCATCGAGCCGTAGGCGCTGCGCGTGTGCCAGAGCGCCGCGAGGCCTTCCGGTAGCTCAATCCGCTCGGCGATCTCCTCGCCATTAAGCCCTTCGCCTGCAAGACGGATTGTTTGGTCGTGGAGAAAGCGGTAGAGATCGCGCTGCTCGCTGAGGAACGCGGCGATCTGCTCGTTGCCCCAAGTTGGCCAGTGGTGGCCGGCAAAGAGGACCTCGGTACGGGAGCCGAAGAGCTCGATCGATTGATCGATGCACTGCGACCACCAGAGTGCGTCGCGGACCTGAGCTCCGCGGATCGTGAGGATGTTGTGCAGAACTTGCGTCGCTGTTTCAACGATGCAGAGGGCGCCTCGCTCTGGCAAGAAGAAGTTGAGCTCGGCCGGGGCCTCGGTCTCGGGAACCATCTGGAATTCAAAGAGGACGCCGTCGATCGTCGCCTGCTGGCCGGTTTCGGTGACCTCGTCGGTTATCGCCATCAGCGACGGTCGACCGGTCGAAACTCCCTTGCCGATCGCCACATCGACCTGCCCGCGCGCCCCGCGCGGAAGGTTTGAGCCGTACATGTAGGCGGCGCGGCGAACCATCACTGAGCCGGCGATCACGTTCTCGCTGACGGCCGCGTCGGTGAAGCCGGCCGGCGCCCAGATTGGGACCTCTTCGCCTTCGCCGAGCACGCCGCGGATGCCACCGAAGTGATCAACGTGGCTGTGCGTGTGCAATACAGCGGTGACCTTGCGCTCGCCGCGTGCCTCGCGATAGAGCGCCAGCGCCGCCGCCGCGCACTCTGGTGAGACGAGCGGGTCAACAACGATCACGCCCTCATCGCCTTCGATCAGCGTCATGTTCGAGATGTCGTAGCCGCGCACTTGGTAGACGCCTTCGGCGACCTCAAAGAGGCCGGCGTTCATGTTCAGCCTTGCCAGCCGCCAGAGCGCCGGGTGGACGCTTTCGGGAGCTTCGGCCGGTTCAAGGAAGCCGTACTCGGCGAGGCTCCAGAGGACGCGGCCTTCTTCGTCCTTGATCTGCAGATCGCTCGGCGCGGCCGTGATCAGCATGCGCGCTGCGTTTGCTGCGCCGCTGCCGTCGTCGCCGGGGAGCGACGCCAGCGCCTCGGCGTGGCGCTGAACTGTCGTCTCCGATGGACCCTGCGGATCAGCCATAAGCCGACCTTACTCGCCGAAGATCGCTTTGCGCCTGACCCCTTAGCCGATCGTGACGACCGGCCCGCGGCCGTTGAGCAGCTCATCGGAAACGCGGTCGGTTGACATTCCATGGCCACCGACAAGGCGGCGGTTTAGCTGTGCGCGGCGGAACGTCAGCGGCGCGTCGTGCTCCCAAGTTGCACCGATGCCGCCGTGAACGGCGATCTGCTGGCGCGCCGTGAAGTCGAGCCCGCCACCGGCCACAGACCGTGCGCAGCTGGCGGCGTAAGCGATCTCACCAGGCTTGTCGCTGAAAGCGAATCCTGTGTAGATGCAGAGCGACTTGGAGTTCTCGAGCCGACGCAGAATTTCGACGATCCCGTGCTTGACGGCCTGGTACGAGCCGATTGCGCGCCCGAACGTATAGCGCTCCTTCGCGTACTCGAGCGATACCTCAAGCGCCGTCTCCATCGTGCCGACAGACTCAGCAGCGATTAGTGCCTGAACGAGGTACCAAGCGCGTGCGATCTGCTCTGCATCGAGGTCCAGCTTCGTGCCGCTTGCGCCATCGAGCGTGACCGTCGCCAGGCGGCGGGTTGCGTCATAGCGCCAGTCGGCGTCAACCTTTACGCCGGAAGCGCTTGCCTCAACCGCGGCGGCAACAGGATCGCCGTCTGAGTCGACGCCGATTACGACGAGCAGCTCTGCCTCGCCGGCATCGGGTGCCCAGCCAACCGTTCCGTTAAACGTGACCGTGTCGCCATCAACGGTTGCTGCCGGAGCGTCGGGGCGGGCCATTCCTTCGACCGGGTCAACGGTCCAACGTGGCTCGATCGAGCTTGGCGGGCAGGCCGGCAGCCATGAGGCCTTCAGCTCGCCTGCGGCTACCGCTGCAGTCTTGTCGCTACCACCCATGTCGAGCAGCATCGAAGCCGGAAGCGCGCCGAGCAGCGGCACGCCGGCCAAGACCTTGCCGGCCTCTTGAGCGATCAACATTGCGTCGTAGGCACCGAGCCCTGCGCCGCCGTTCTCCTCGCTTACCAGTAG
>JAEMTR010000062.1:3941-7795 GCA_016462245.1 Solirubrobacteraceae bacterium | reverse complement strand
CAGCGACCACTGCTGGTCCCAGGGGCGCGGCAGGCCGAGCGCCTCGTTCCAGGCCGGAAGCTGAATCGCGCGCGCGCGGGCGTCGCGGCCGAGCGTGACTGAAAGCATCTCGAGCACGATCCGAGGAACGTTGTTCTCGGGCTGCGATTCGGTTAGACCAAGCGAGTTGACCTGCACGCCGTAGCGCAGCCGCAGCTTGCGCTCGTCGGTTACGCCGTAGCGCTCGCGGCCGATCTCCTCCCAGAGGATCGTCATCGCGCGCAGCTTCGCGTGCTCCTCAATGAAGCGCATACCGGCGTTAACGAAGAACGAAATGCGGCCAAAGACGTCACCGATCCGCTCCGGCGCGACGCGCTCAGCTGTGGCGTCGAGCACGGCGATCGCGTTGCTCATCGCAAAGGCGATCTCTTGCACCGGCGTGGCGCCGGCCTCCTGCAGGTGGTAGCTGCAGATGTTGATTGGGTTCCACTGCGGAACGTGCTCAACGGTGTAGGCGATCATGTCGGCGATCAGCCGCATCGACGGCGCCGGCGGGAAGGCGTAGGTGCCACGGGCGAGGAACTCTTTGATGATGTCGTTCTGAGTCGTGCCTGTTAGCTCGGCCTGCGAGGCGCCCTGCTCCTCGGCGACGGCGATGTAGAGCGCCAGCAGCCAAGCCGCCGTCGCGTTGATCGTCATCGAGGTGTTCATCTTGTCGAGCGGAATCCCGCTGAGCAGCGCTTCCATGTCGCCGCGATGGGCAACGGGAACGCCGACCTTGCCGACCTCGCCGCGAGCGATTGGATCATCGGGGTCATAGCCGGTCTGCGTTGGCAGGTCGAAGGCGATCGAAAGGCCGGTCTGGCCCTTCTCAAGGTTCGAGCGGTAAAGCTCGTTCGACTTCTCGGCCGTTGAGTGCCCAGCGTAGGTGCGGATCATCCACGGGCGGTCTGGCTCTGGCAGGCGGGGATCCATCAGGCGATTGTATGCTGCGAGGCCTTGTCTGAGCTTGAAGCGATCGATCTGCAACATCTGGGCCGCGAAGAGTCGATCTGCTGTTACCGGCAAGGCGACGTAATAATCGATCCTGGCCCGCAGGTAAGCAGCCAGCGCGTGATCGACGCGCTCGGTGGCGAGGCGCCGCGGGCGATCTTGCTGACGCACATCCACCTTGACCACGCTGCTGCGACCGGCGCGCTGATCGAGCTGTGGCCCAAAACCGAGGTTTGGGTTCACGAACGCGGCGCGCCGCACGTGATTGATCCTGAGCGCCTGATCGCCAGCGCGACAAGGATTTACGGCGACGAGATGGAGCGGCTCTGGGGCGCGATCCTGCCGGTACCGGCAGAGCGCGTGCGGGTCCTCTCCGGTAATGAAGAGATCGGCGACTGGAAGCTTCTCTATACGCCGGGCCATTCGGGCAATCACATTTCCTACCTGCACCAGCCGAGCGGAACGCTCTTCAGCGGCGACGTCGCCGGCGTGCGGCGGTTCGGTGGGCCGGTGCTGGCGCCAACGCCGCCGCCGGAGATCGACCTAGAGGGCTGGGAGCGGTCGATCGAACTGATTGAGAGCATCTCGCCCGAGCGCCTGGCGGTAACCCACTTTGGCGTTTACGAAGAGGTTGGCGAACACCTCGCCGCACTGCGCGAGGACCTAACGAGGGCAGAGCTGTGGGCGCGGCAGGCGCCCGACGCAGAGTCCTACGCCGCGTTGCAGCGCGAATGGCTGACTGAGACCGCTGACGCAGAGACGGCCGCTGGATACTTCGCAGTAATGCGCTCTGAGGACGGCTACGCAGGGCTGAAGCGAGCGCTAGTGCAGCGCGAAGAGTAGTCAGCAGCTAGGCTTTTTAACGATGTCTCAGACAGTTGAACTACCGCGTACGCAGGGCCCGGGCTCCGGAATTGGAGGCCAGTGGCGCGTGATCGTGCGCAACGACGACCACAACACCTTCGACGGCGTTGCCGGCGCGCTCTCGCGCACTTTGCCCGGCGTGACGCTAGACGGCGGCTACACGCTGGCCGACGAAATCCACAATCGCGGACTCGCGATCGTCTGGAGCGGCCACCAAGAAGCGGCCGAGCTTTTCTGGGAACAGCTGCGCGACGCGGGCCTAACGATGGCGCCGCTCGAGCAGGGCTAGCGTCAATTAGTTCTGGGAGCTAGCTTCGAGCGCAGCGCCGTTGCCAGGGTCGGGCGCATGCCCGTTGCCGTTGGGGTGATCGCCGTTTGAGCCACCATTGCGATGCGGCGGTTCGGGGCTTACGCGCCCTTCGCCGACGAGGTCATGCCAAGCGTAAAAGACCGGCACTTGGTACCAGCCGGAAGTGATTGCGCGGAACTCGCTCATCTCGGGACCCGCCCACCAGCGCTCAAAGTCGAGCTTATTTTCGAACTCCGCGGTCTGAGAGAATTTGTAGCGGTCATCGCGGCTGCGGTGGACGGCCCAGGCGGTGGCGCCATAGCGCAGCGCGGTTGGCCCGACGTCGCGAAGGGCGGCCTCCAGCTTGTCACCGCGGAAGCCGGTTGCATACCAGGGAATATCGATCACGTTTGTCATCAGGCACCTACCTCTGCTCGAATTGCCGGCGGCTCGGCTGGGGTTTCACCGCTACGACCAAGATTCTCCTCTTCGGCCCCGACGAGAACGGCGATCTTGCCTGCGTGCTTGTTCTCGTGCATTAGCTGGTGGGCGTTGGCGACGTCTTCAAAGCCCATCGTCTTCCAAAGCACAGGCTTGATCAAACCGTCATCGATTAGCTGGTTGGCCTTCGTGCACTCCCAAGCGTTGGCGAAGTGCGAACCGATGATCTCCTTCTGGCGCATCCAGAGGTAGCGAACGTCGAAGTCGAGTGTGAAGCCCGAAGTGGCGCCGCAGATAACGACCTTGCCGAATGGCTTGACGGTGAAGACAGAGGTCGGGAAGGTCGCCATGCCGACGTGCTCGAAGACGATGTCGGGCGCGTCGCCAAGGATCTCCTTCACGCGCTTGGCAAATGCGCGGCTTACGGCGAAGCGCTCCTTCTCCTCCTCCGGCGTTTCGTTGCCGGTTCGCATCATCCCCGCGAACTCGCGGCGGTCGATGTAATCGGTTGCGCCGAGCTGCTTAATAAGTTCGCCCTTGCCCTCGGATGAGACAACGCCAACGCTCTGGCCGCCTGCTGCTTTAACGAGCTGCGTTGCGAACACGCCGAGGCCGCCGGCGGCGCCCCAGATCAGAACACGGTGCCCCGACTGCAGCTTGGCGCGGTCGAGCAGCATGCGGTAGGCGGTGAAGTAGGTGAGTCCGTAACTGGCGGCTTCTTCCCATGAGAGCGCGGCCGGCTTCGGCAATAGCTGCTGGGCCTGCACCTTCGTGAACTGGGCGAATGAACCCCAAGTCGTCTCGTAGCCCCAAATCTTCTGCGACGGCGCCGCCATCGGGTCGAGGCCGTGGACCTCGACGTCCTCGTAGGAAGCTTGGTTGCAGTGCACGACCACTTCGTCGCCGGGCTTCCAGCGCGTTACTCCCGGGCCTACCTTCCAAACAATTCCGGAGGCGTCAGAGCCGCCGATGTGATGTCCGAACTCGGGGTGGTCGCCTGATTTAAAAATCGAAATTGGCTTGCCTAGCGCGGCCCAAACGTTGTTGAAGTTGACGCCAGCCGCCATCACGCGGACGACGACTTCAAATGCCGCCGGCTCCGGTGTGTCCACCTCTTCGAGCTGGAAGGCGTCGATCGGCTCGCCCTCGCGCTCCTCACGGATAACCCAGGCGGTCATTTTGTCGGGGAGCTCGCCGGGTTCGGCGTCGACGCTTGTAATTGTGGAGATGTCAATGGCCATGAGCCCATAATACGGCTCGCGCCGCGAATCGGACTTGCCGCGGCGAG
>JAEMTR010000062.1:0-3841 GCA_016462245.1 Solirubrobacteraceae bacterium | reverse complement strand
TCAGGGAAGCATTAGGTCGTTCTGAGCCGACGGCCGCTCGCCGCTGACGCTTAGCAGCGAAGCGGGGATTGCGTCGTCTTCGACCGAGAGCGAGTAGGTGCCGTCAGTCAGGTCGGCCTTCATTGTGGCCGTGTTGTTCGGTGCGATCGTCGCGCTTTGGCTGTCGATCCGCAGATCAGAGCTGCCGGAAGGGGAGTTGGCGCCAAAGGTCACGCGTTGATCGCTGCCAGTTAGGTTGCTGACAATCAACGTAATCGGCCCACCGCCAATTTGATTTGGCGAAAGCGAGATCTTCTTCGGCATCAGCGAAGCGTCAAGCTGAATCGGAAGCGGCGGGCGCAGCTCGTTGGCGGTGCGCTCCTTCGTGCCGCAGCCAACGAGAGCTAGCGCAGCGAGGGCAAGTACGGCAAGGATTGGTTTGCGGGTCGCTTTCAGCATCGCTTGACGGCGCCTGGCGGCAGCGCTGAAGCAGACTCTAACGGACGGCTAGAGGCCGATGCTGGAGTGTTCGCTGGCGACCTCTTCTGTCAGCGTG
The DNA here is from genome assembly GCA_016462245.1 of Solirubrobacteraceae bacterium. Lineage (GTDB taxonomy): Bacteria > Actinomycetota > Thermoleophilia > Solirubrobacterales > Solirubrobacteraceae > F1-60-MAGs163. The sequence continues at coordinate 3,306 of JAEMTR010000062.1, read as the reverse complement.
AATAGCTCAGCCTGGAGGCGCTCCCAAGCTTGCGCTTCAGCCAGCTCATAATCGCTGCCTTCAAGATCGCGAAGATCCTCACGGTAGTTCTCCCATGCGGTCTGCACGCGCGGGTCGGGCGATATCTTTGGTTGCGGCGCGCTCGTTGTCACGTCAGTCACCCTCCTCCAGGTTGATGATCGGATCACTGTACCCCGCGCTGCGGCCAGTATTGAATCGAGACAATTATTGCCCGCTCACAGCGTGAAAAAGCGTTGCTTCAACTGGCCCGTCGCCGACTTTTAGCGTTGCGCCGTCCTGCGCCTCGCGGCGAATTAGAGCTAAACCAATCGGCCCGTCTTGGGGTGAGAGCGCGAGGCTGGTCAGCGTTCCTACCTCGCGTTCGGCGGTGCTTAGAGGGGAGCCAAGCTCAGCCTCGCCGCTCAGTTTCAGCGAACAGAGGCGGCGGTTCGGGCGGCCGCGGTAGTGGAGCCGAGCGATTGTTTCCTGGCCGACGTAACAGCCCTTTGTGAAGCTGACGGCGCGCTCGTTGAGGCCGCCCTCTTGGGGGATCACGGTCTGATCGAGGTCGACGCCGTAGCGCGGGCGGCCGCTCTCGATCCGTGCCAGCTCGGCGAGCGGCTCGCCGGCCGCAGTCGCGCCGTCGGCCAGTAGCGCGGCGCGAACTTGCGCGCCATTCTCGTCGGCGCAGAGAACGTCAACTCCAATGTCGGTCGTGATCAAGCGAACCGCGTGGCCTCCAATCTCGGCGGCCGCGTTGTCGTCTTCGCTCTCGCCGAGCGAGCTGGCGCTGGCGACGGCGCGCGACCGGGGCCCAAGCAGCGAGAAGAGGCTGGTTTCGAGCGTCCGCTTGTGAAGCTCTGCGTCGTAACCGACGAGGCCGTGGCGGATTGCGTCGAAGATTGGCTGCAGGGCGCAGCGTTCGATGTCGAGCAGCAGCTCATCTTCGGTCGCAAGTACGCGCAGGTCGCCGAGCATCCTGCCTTTTGAGGTGCAGCAGGCGGCAAGGCAGCCGTGGCCGGGAGTGAGGCTTTCGATCTCGTTTGTGACGACGGCATTGAGCGCTTCGCGCGACTCTGCGCCACTAAGCGCTAGGCGGCCTCGATCGGAACGATCCACCAGCGCTGCGCCGCCGCGCAGGGCAGATGTCTCAGCAGGGCTAGGCACGACAACAGGCATCTGCCTTCAAGCATACGAGCAGCCGAACAGCGAGCTGTTAGTTAGGCAACTTGATAATAAAAGTTAGGCTTGCCATAATAAGCGCATGGAGCGAACTGTAGAGCGCCATAGTCCGGCAGTTGAGGATTACGCGAAAGCGATTTATACGCTGCAGCAAAGAGCCGACGGGCCGGTTACGACGACGGCACTGGCCGAGCGGCTCAATGTCAGCGCCGCCTCGGCCTCGGGGATGGTGCGACGCCTCGGCGAGATCGGGCTGGCCAAGCACGAGCCCTACAAGGGTGTTGAGCTAACCGAGGCTGGCCGCGCCGTTGCGCTCGAAGTGATTCGCCACCATCGCTTGCTGGAGCTGCTGCTCGCCGAGCTTGGAGTGCCGTGGGACAGGGTTCACGACGAAGCCGAGGTGCTCGAGCACCACATCTCCGAAGAGCTTGAGGCGCTGATCGCCGAGCGGCTTGGAGATCCAACCCATGATCCGCACGGCGACCCGATTCCAGCCGTCGACCTAACCGTTGAGGAAGGAACGACGATCTCGCTCGATCAACTTGAGCCCGGTCAGCGTGGACTCTTCGTGCGCGTATCCGACTCCGATCCCGAGATGCTGCGTTACCTCAGCTCGCTTGGCTTGAAGCCGGGGCAGAAGCTCCAGCTAGTTGGCCGCGAACCGTTCGAAGGGCCACTGATCGTCAGCTTTGGCTCCGAAAAGCATCCGCTCGGCGTGGCGCTGGCGCGGGCAATGCGAGTTGAGGTCCAGTAGTGACCTCGCCGCTGCGCGATCCGCCCGCCGGTAGCGCAGTCGTGCCGGCTGGAACCGACGCCGAGACTGCGATTGGGGCAGAGCTAAGCGACCTCGAGCGGCTCGGTGGCCGAAGCCGCGCAAGAACTGTTCTGGCCGTCATGGGCCCGGCCTTCGTCGCCTGCATCGCCTACATCGACCCTGGCAATTTTGCAACCAACATTACGGCCGGCTCAACCTACGGATACATGCTGGTCTGGGTGCTCGTCAGCGCCAACCTGATGGCGATGCTGATCCAAAATCTGTCAGCGAAGATCGGTATTGCGACCGGCAAGAATTTGCCTGAGCTCTGCCGCGAACACTTCCGCCGCCCGGTCACGCGCGGGCTCTGGGTGCAGGCTGAAATAGTCGCAATGGCAACCGACCTCGCTGAGTTCGTTGGCGCGGCACTGGCGCTGAACCTGCTCTTCGGCGTGCCGCTGCTGCCGGCCGGGATTATCACCGCGGTCGCCTCGTTTGGGATCCTCTCGCTGCAGCAGCGCGGCTATCGCCGCTTTGAAGTCGCACTGGTCTTCTTCCTGCTGATAATCCTGCTCGGCTTCCTTTACAACACGCTCGAGATTGGCTTCGACGCCGGCGCCGCCGCGGCTGGCCTTGTTCCCTCATTCGATGGATCGGAGAGCGTCCTCCTGGCAACCGGGATCCTCGGCGCAACGGTGATGCCGCACGTGATCTATCTCCACTCGGCGCTAACGCAGGGGCGGATCAATCCGCGCGACGACGATGAGCGCCGCAAGCTGTTGCGCTTCCAGCGAATCGACGTAACGGTCGCGATGGGCGTTGCCGGCGTAGTCAACTTGCTGATGCTGCTTGTCGCTGCGTCGCTGTTCTTCGGCAGTGATCTTGCTGGAACTGACACGATCGAAGGCGCCTATAGCGGCTTTGATCAGCTCGTCGGTGGTGACGCCGCTCTAGCTTTCGGGCTTGCGCTGCTGGCCTCCGGCTTCGCTAGCTCGAGCGTCGGCACCTACGCCGGGCAGGTCGTGATGCAGGGATTCATCGAGCGCTCGATTCCGCTCGTGCTGCGCCGCGCGATCACGATGGCTCCTGCGCTAGTTGTGCTGGCGATCGGCGTAAATCCAACCGACGCACTGATAATCAGCCAGGTCGTGCTGTCGTTCGGAATCCCTTTCGCACTGGTGCCGCTGGTCGTGCTCACGCGCCGCGCCGACGTGATGGGCGTGCTCGTCAATAAGCCAATCACGACGGTTGCCGCCGCGGTCGTCGCGGCGCTGATCATCTCCTTGAACCTATTCCTGGTTGTCCAAATTGTGATCGGCTAGCTTCGCCGCGCCGCAGCCGGGTAACCTGAAAGGCGTAATGGCACTGGC
>JAEMTR010000061.1 GCA_016462245.1 Solirubrobacteraceae bacterium | reverse complement strand
GGACGCTGCCGTCGCCCGGCCCCACGCCAGCGCCGCAGCCGCTGGCCAACGCCGCTAACAGCGACGCGGCCAGCACTGCAACGTGGAGGCGCCTTCGCACCGAGCTAGCGCAGCGCGATCGACTCGCTGTTGGAGCGCGTCGCGCCGATCTTAGTCGCGCGAAGCACGCGCTTGCTGCCGCTCTTAAGCGTCAGTTTGGCCTTTCCGGCGGCGTCAGTCTTCGCTCCGCCGACGCTAGCGCCCGCTACTCCCTTGCCGGATGCCCCGTCGGTTACACGGACGTTGAACGCACGGCCCTTGAGGACCGCCGCGGGCGCCGAAAGTCGCAGCGCTGGCGTCGCACCGTCTGTTACGGCCCAAAGCACCTGATCGCCCTTCTTGAGCGCGATTCCGCAGCCACCCAGCTCAGCGACCTTCCAGTTAATTGAGAGCTCCCAGTAGTTGTCGCCGGTTGGCGCTTCTCCGCCGACCGAGCCAACGAGGAAGTCGCTGAACGACGCGTACCACTCAAAACTCAGTGGAGCCAAGCGATCCCCGAGCGCATTTTCAGAGGCGGCTTGCAGCGCGCGGGTTGGTGTAGCTGCCGCCGGTCCACTGCCACCGTTTGCGGCGACGTTGCAAAGGTGCGAGGAACGATCCTCACCCTTGTTCGAAGTCAACTTCCCAGCGCTGGCGGAGACGTCGCCTTCGAATAGCGTCGCCTTCGCGCCTTCGACGCGGACGTTGACCTTCGTCGCTGCCACGGCCGAAGCCGAGAGAGCCATTACAAATACAGCAGCGAGCGCAAGCACTCGCAAGAGCGAACTTTTAATCATGGAGCAACCCCTTTCCTCGAGGGTTTATGTGCTTTTTGGCCGGAGGCAGGTTTCCTGGCTCCCGGGCCTGTCACTTCCACGCCTTCCCAAATAGCTGTCGCTATTCAGTGGCTGCGCTCTCACGCTGTGGACGACTCTTGCCCGGTCACAGTGGCGGGTCCGCGCCGGATTCTCACCGGACTTCCCATTCACCACCGACCCTTATGGCACAGAGCTTACACGGTCGCTAGGCTCGACAGCAATGACCGTCAACTTGACAAAGATCTACACCCGCCTCGGCGACGATGGCGAAACTCATTTGGGCGATATGAGCCGCGTGCCGAAGGTCGACGCGCGGATTGAGGCATACGGAACGGTTGACGAACTGAACGCCCAGATCGGCGTCGCCGTTACGACCGCCGGCATGCCTGAGCAGTACGTCGCCTGGCTCCGTCACATCCAGAATGACCTCTTCGATGTCGGCGCCGATCTCTCCGTTCCGGAGACGACGGCCAAAGATGGCGAAGCCCCGAAGGAGCGCCTGCGCGTGCTGGCGGAGCAGGTCACGTGGGTCGAGGAGCGCTGCGACGAGGTCAACGACACGCTCGAACCGCTGAAGTCGTTCGTTCTTCCCGGAGGGACGGCGGCCGCAGCCCAGCTCCACGTTTGCCGCACCGTCTGCCGCCGCGCCGAGCGCCGGACTTTGCTCGTCGAAGGCTTCAACCCGCAGGTAGTCCATTACCTCAACCGCTGCTCCGACCTGCTCTTCATCCTCAGCCGCGGCGCCAACGCTGGCGACGAGCCGTTGTGGGAGCCCGGCCGCTTCCGCTAACGACGAAGCGTTGCGGATTAGCCGCAGGCACCCTTGCGCATTAGCCGCAGTAGTTATCGCGGTAAAAAGATCGTGAACGATTGCGTAATCACTCCCGTTCACTGATAGATCTGTCGGTCATGACTACTGAAGCTGTTTCGCTCGGCCACGCAATTGACGACGCAAAGATGTCGAAGCGCCATAAGCGCTTCTGGCTGCTCGCCGCGCTCGGCATCATGCTCGACGGCTTCGACTTCTTCATCATCGGGATCGTAAACCCGCTGCTCAAAGAGCAGTACAACCTCAGCGCCACGACGCTCGGCTTCGTATCAGCGGCGGCGATCGTCGGCGCGATCTTCGGCGCCGGCCTGCTCGGCCCGCTGGCCGACAAGATCGGCCGGCGCCGAATCTTCATCTTCGACCTCTGGCTGTTTGTGATCTTCTCGATCGCCTGCGCCTTTGCACCGTCGATTGAGCTACTGATCTTCTTCCGCTTCATGGTCGGCATAGCGATCGGCCTCGATTACCCGATCGCCGCCAGCTACCTCGCTGAGATCCTGCCGAAGAAGGCTCGCGGCCGCTGGCTCGTCGGCGCCTTCAGCCTGCAGGCCGTGGGCATTCTGCTGGCGGCAATCGTCGGGCTCGTGATCCTGCTGATCGTCGCCACTAAAGTCGGCGCCAACGCAACCGACGCTCAGATCAACATCGCTTGGAGGCTGATGCTCGGCTTCGGCGCGATCCCTGCGCTGGTGATCATCTTCGTCCGCCGCAAGACGCCAGAGAGCCCACGCTGGCTTGCTCAGAATGGCCGCGAGGAGGAGGCGATCGCAGTAACCGAAGCGCTGACGGAAACAAAGGTCAAGGTCACAGAGAAGGATCGCGAGAAGGCAATTGACCCCGGCGAAGGAATTAAGGCGCTGTTCCAACCTGCCCTCTTTAAGAAGAACATGATCCGCCGCACGATCTTCACCGCCGTGCCGTGGTTCCTGATGGATATCGCTGTCTATGGCGTCGGCATCTTCACGCCAACGCTGCTGGCCGCGATCGCCGTCAAAGGCGCCAACAGCAACTTCCTGACCGACGACATAACGGCGACGGCGGGAACCGCGATGCTCGACATCTTCCTGCCGCTCGGCTTCCTGACCGCAATCCTGCTGGTCGATCGCGTCGGCCGCGTGCCATTGCAGATGTTCGGTTTCGGGATGATGACGATTGCGCTCTTGATCTTGGCCTTCGCTGAGGGCATAAGCGGCGGCCCTGAAGAGCACCTGCCGCTGGTGCTCGTCGGCTTCGCGATCTTCAACTTCTTCATGAACGCAGGCCCAAACTCGACGACTTACGCGCTACCGGCCGAAGTCTTCCCATCCGAGATCCGCGCCGCAGGCCACGGCTTCGCGGCGGCCTGCGCGAAGCTCGGCGCGGCGGTTGGCGTCTTCCTCTTCCCAATCCTGCTCGTTTCGATCGGCACCAGTGCGCTGCTCTACTGCATTGCCGGAACAACCGTGCTGGCATTGATCATCACGCGCGTCTTCCGGATTGAGACGACCGGCAAGTCGTTCGACGAGATCTCAGGGCGCAAGCTGCAAGAGCTCTCGCCGCGCCCGTCACCGCCTTGATCCCCTGCTCGATCGCCCGCGCCGGAGCCTGCGCCCGGAAGTAAGTACCGCCAAGGGGATTCGAACCCCTGTTTCCGCCGTGAGAGGGCGGCGTCCTAGTCCCCTGGACGATGGCGGCTTGCGAGGCGCAGAATAGCAATCTGCGCGGTGCTATTGTCGCCGTCAGCTACGCGGATGTGGCGGAATTGGTAGACGCGCACGGTTCAGGTCCGTGTGGAGGCAACTCTGTGGAGGTTCGAGTCCTCTCATCCGCATCTACCCCAGTTAGGATCAGGTAGTGGAAATTCTCGTGCTTTCAGATGGTGGAGCGCTCGTCAACGCGACGGTCAAGAAGCTGCGCGCCGATGGCATCGAGCCGATCGTGCTGCGCGACCCCAACGACAAGGCAATCCAGCGAGCCTTGGAGACGCCGGTCGAGCGCGTCGCCGTGGTCGCACGTGACGACATTGTCGCGCTGCGCTTGGCACTCGTCGTCGAGCACTTCAGGCCAGGGATTGAACTCGTCGTCACAGTCTTCGACCGCACTATCGCCGGCGAGCTACAGCGCTCCGTTCCGCGCTGCCGCGTTGTTTCGTTGGCCGACATTGTCGCGCCGTCGCTGGCGGCGCCCTGCATCGAGGCAGCGGCCCCGAAGCGAGTCGGCCTCGATCTATTAGGTCAACTCGGAGGGATCCTCAACCCAACCTACGCCGGAGCCCGGATCTTGATCATCGGCCTGTTCGGCCTCTTGAGCGTCTTTCTGCTCGACGCCATTTTGCTTGTCGCCGTCTTGAAACTGCCGCTGGTCGATGCGATCTATGGCGCCGCACGCACAATCACAACGGTCGCCTCTGAACCCGAAATGGCGGACGGCCCGGCCTGGCTGAAGCTCTTTTCAGCGCTGACGATGCTGCTGACGATTGCCTTCGCAGCGATGTTCACTGCCGGCCTTGTGCAGCGGCTAATCGACCCGCGGCTGACGACAATCATTGGCCGGCGCTCGATTCCAATGCACGGCCACGTGATCGTGATCGGCCTCGGGCAGGTCGGCCTGCGGCTCTGCTCGCTGCTGCGCGACAGTGGCATCGCAGCGGTTGCGGTTGAGGTCGATGGAGACGCGCCCAACGTCAGGCTCGCGCGGGGTTATGAAATACCGGTCGTGATTGGCCACGGTGAGGATCGCGAAATCCTCAGGCGAGTCCATGTCGACCGTGCGCGGGCGCTTGCTGCCGTGACCTCCAGCGACCTAACGAATGTCGAAGTCGCGGTCGCCGCTCGCGCAGCGCGCGACTCGCTCGAGATTGTTGTTCGCGTGCGCGAAGGCGACGTTGCCGACGAGACTCAAACGTTGGTCGGGGTCGGCCACATGCGAGATATCGACGAGATCGCCGGTGTTTCTCTAGCCGGCGTCCTCTCGTCCGCATAATTGTCGGCGTCAGGACCGCCGCGATTCCGTCGCGCGACTAGTACTATTGCTCAATGCGAGAGATGCGACGTCGCCGTACCCTTCTAGTTCTTCCCGTGCTGATGGTCGCAATTGCGGCCGCAGTACCGAGCGTCGCGAGCGCTCAGGCCATGCCACCTCTTCCGGAGATCGTCAAGCCTGCGCTCCCTGCCGGCACGATCACGAAGACCTACCAAGTGCCGCTCTCGATCAAGCCGGGGCAGAACCTCAACCTTTATGAATACATCAAGGCCAACCAGCGCCCCAGCGAAGCGGGCTGGATCGTTGGCTTCAAGCCGGATCTCAAGCTCGCCGACGGCAGCACGCCTCCTGTCGACCAGATCCACCTCCATCACCTCGTGATGCTGCTCAACCGCGACATCATTGTCGCTTCCGGCGAGGAGAAGACGCAGGTCACATTGCCGACCGGCTTTGGCTACCCATACAAGCCAACCGATCGCTTGATGCTCAATCATATGATCCACAACTTCACCGCCAACCCCGAAGAGGTGGTCTTTGAGTACACGGTCGATTTTCTGCCCGCCTCGGCCCCGGCAGCGGCATCGATGATGGGCGTGCAAACGCAGTTCGTTGACGTTGAAGGCGGCAAGGCCTACCCAGTCTTCGACGTCAAGCGCAATGCCGGCATCAATGGGCGCTACACCTACCCGGCGCAGGCGTCGGACTCACTTTCGGCGCGTAACCGCGTCCGCGTCCAGCACGACGGTACGCTGGTCGCGACCGCCGGCCACCTCCATCCCGGTGGTCTCTACACAGAGCTTTTCGTCACTCGCGGTGACAAGACGGTCAAGATCTTCCGCTCCAACGCTCATTACTACGGCGCGGGCAAACTCGCCTCATGGAACATGTCGATGGGGTCAACCTCTCCTGACTGGCGCGTCGCCGTCAAGCGTGACGACATCCTCAGCGTCCAAGTCACCTACGACACTAGGAAATCAGCTTGGTACGAGTCGATGGGAATCTCGCCGGTTGCGCTCTCCGCCTCCCCGGCGGGCGGGCCGGATCCTTTCGTCGATCCGAGCGCGATCGACCAGACCGAAGTCTTGACTCACGGCGAACTGAAAGAGAACCGCGACTACGGCGGCCGCAAGACGCAGGGCTACGCTGACGCGCGCAAGCTTGCCGACGGGCCAACGCTGTCAAAGGTCAAGATCAAGGACTTCGTCTACAAGCAAGGCGACCTGACGATGCCGGGCAAGAAGGGCCTGCCGCCGCTCGTCGCGCAGGGCAAGTCGATCACGTTCGTAAACGAGGACCCGCTGCGCGAGATCTTCCACACAATCACTCCATGTAAGGCCCCCTGCGACCGCAGTTCTGGCGTCAGCTACCCGCTCGCCGACGGCCCCCAGGTTGATTCTGGCGAGCTCGGCTTCGGGCCGATCGGTATAACGGCGGCGGCCAACCGCGCCACATGGTCAACACCTACCTACTTGAAGCCCGGCACCTACAGCTACTTCTGCCGGATCCATCCGGCGATGCGCGGCGCCTGGCGCGTCAAGGCAGCAAAAGCAGCAAAAGCAAAACGCTGAGCGCATAGCAAAGTCACTCGGTAGTGTCGGCAGATGACCGCCGAACCGGATCAGCTCGAACTTGAGGAGCGCCTAGAGCGATTGCTCGAGCAAGAGTCGTTCGCGCCCCCGGCTGCTTTTGTCGAGGCCGCAGCTCTTAACGACCCGTCTATCTACGCCGAAGCCGCAACCGACTCACCGGCTTGGTGGGGCGAGCGCGCGCTCGAGCTCGACTGGTTCGAGCCGTTCACGAAGACGCTTGACGACTCGGCCGCCCCTTTCTACAAGTGGTTTGAGGATGGGAAGCTCAATGCGTCCCACAACTGCCTCGACCGTCACGTCGAGGCCGGCCTCGGGGATCGCGTTGCCTTCCACTGGTTTGGCGAAGAGGGCGAGCAGCGCGACATCACTTATGCGGAGCTGCTGGCCGACGTCAAGCGGGCCGCCAACGCGCTGAAGGCCCGCGGCGTTGGCGCCGGCGACGTCGTCGGCATCTACCTGCCGATGATCCCTGAGGTCGTCGTCGCAATGCTGGCCTGCGCGCGGATCGGCGCGCCACACAACGTTGTCTTCGGCGGCTTCTCGCCGGAATCTGTGCGCGAGCGGATGGAGGTCTCTAAGGCCAAGGCGATCTTTGTTCCCGACGGGGCGAGGCGCAAGGGCAAGACGGCCCCGGTCAAGGCCGAGGTCGACGCTTCGATGGGTGAGCTGGAAGATCTGGAGACGATCTTCGTCGTTCGCAACACGGGAATCGACACACCGATGACGGAAGGGCGTGACGTCTGGCTCGATGAGATCTGCGCCGAGGTTGACGGCGAGTGCCCGGCCGAGCCGCTCGGCGCCGAACACCCGCTCTTCATTCTCTACTCCTCCGGTTCGACCGCCAAGCCAAAGGGCATTCTCCACACCACCGGCGGCTACATGACCGGCGTCGCCTGGACTTACAAAGCGGTCTTCGACATCAAGCCCGAGAGCGACGTTTGGTTCTGCTCAGCCGACGTCGGCTGGGTCACCGGCCACTCCTACATCGTCTACGGGCCACTCGCCAATGCGGCTACCAGCGTTATGTACGAAGGCGCGCCCGACTATCCCCACAAGGGAATCTGGTGGGAGCTGGTCGAGCGCTCAAAGGCGACGGTCTTCTATACAGCGCCTACCGCGATCCGCGCCTGCATGAAGTGGGGCGCGAAGTACCCGGCGCAGCACGACCTCTCTTCGCTGCGACTGCTGGGAACGGTCGGCGAGCCAATTAACCCGAAGGCTTGGCTTTGGTACTGGGAGCTAATCGGCGGCGGGAATTGCCCGATCGTTGACACTTGGTGGCAGACCGAGACCGGCCACATAATGATCAGCCCGCTGCCGGCGCTGACGGCGACGAAGCCGGGCTCTGCCACAAAGGCGATCCCAGGCGTCGAAGCGAAGGTGCTCGACGCCGAAGGAGAGCCGATTGCTCCCGGCGGGCCCCAAGGGCTGCTGGCTTTGACGAAGCCGTGGCCAGGAATGCTGCGAACGCTTTACGGCGACGACGATCGCTACGTCGAGACCTATTGGAAGCGCTTTGGCCCCGAGACTTACTTCGTCGGCGATGCCTCGCGCTGCGATGACGATGGCTGCTTCTGGGTGATCGGCCGCGTCGACGACGTAATCAACGTCTCCGGTCAC
>JAEMTR010000060.1 GCA_016462245.1 Solirubrobacteraceae bacterium | reverse complement strand
GACTTCGGCGTCAAGGCAGCGGACGGGATCAGCGTCAACGGCGTCGAAGTCGGCGACTACAAGCGGCTCGCTGCGGGTCGGTGTTGCGACCGTGCCGATGCGGACGACGTGCGAGCGGACGGTCACGCCCATCGCCGATAGGAACTGGCGACAGAGCGCGCCGCCAGCGACGCGGGCGGCGGTCTCGCGGGCACTAGCGCGCTCAAGGATGTCGCGGATGTCAGTTGTGCCGAACTTCCATGCGCCGACTAGGTCTGCATGGCCTGGGCGCGGAAGATGAACCTCGGGCACCTCAGCCTCAACAGGCCACGGGCTCATCCGCTCTTCCCAGTTTTCGAAATCTCGATTGATCACTTGCAGCGCTACCGGCCCGCCGAGCAGGCGACCGTGGCGGATTCCTGCCGTGACCTCGGCGGCATCGGATTCAATCTTCATCCGGCCGCCGCGCCCGTGGCCGAGCTGGCGACGCGCGAGATCCGCGTCGAGCGCAGCGCGATCGACCTCAAGCCCTGCTGGGAGGCCTTCGACGATGCAGGTGAGGCCGGGACCGTGGGACTCTCCGGCGGTTGTTAGTGAGATCGACATCCTGCAAGGCAGGCTAGCGAGCGACGGCTTTCCCCGACGGGCGAGTTCACCCGCTCAGCAGCAGCACCGCTAGAGAACCGACGGCAATAAAGGGAGCCAGGGGGAGCGTCGCGGTGCGCGCCCGCCGCCATCCGTGACGGGCCGCGATTGCGACTCCGGCCAACGCGCCGCCAACGAGAGCAACCCCGATCGCAGCCACGCTAGCCGCGCCGAGAGCGGCGCCGACCACGGCGACCAGCTTCACGTCACCGAGTCCGATTCCGCCCGGGCGCAGCAGCGCTGCAGCGAGAAAGAATGTGAAGGCCGCGAAGGCAAAGATCAGCCGTTCGGTTGCAAAGCGAGGCTCGAATAGAGCCGTTACGAGCAGGACGGCGGCGAGGCCGCCCCCGGTCAAAAGGTTCGGAATCCGCCGCGTTTGAAGATCGGTAAGCGCCGCCGGCACGAGAATGCAAAGCAGCACTGTTGGCAGGATCAGCCCGCTCAGAGGAGGCGACGAGGCAGCAAACGCGGCCGCCCAGCAGGCCACAACTACGGCGCATACGAGGCATCTTGAGCCGACGACAGGACGGCCGCCGCTGAGCTTGGCCGCCCAGCGCTCAAGCGCCGCGCCGAAGACTGCTCCGACCGCCGCGCCGAGCAGTGGCGAGAGGTAGAAGATCAGCGCGCTGTTCACGAGTCAGATCATAAGTTGACGCTTCGCCCGCGAAAGTGGTCACAATTGCTTGATGCGCGGACGCGGACTACTGATTTTTCTTGCGACGCTTGTCGTCCTGCTCAGCGCGCTGTCGTCGCTGAGGACGAGCTCCGAGAAGAAGGAGACGAAGCAGACAGCGCCGGCAACGACCACCTCGGCCGCCGCGGCAACTAAGCCAGCCCCGGGCGCCGTGAGCGCGGTGATGCCGGCCGACCCGAAGGTGAAGCTCGCGCCGGGCCAGCAACTGACACTCCAGATTCGCTCGGCCAGCCCTGACGTCGCAGCGATCAGCGAGCTTGGCCTAAAGGCCCCGGTCGGGCCCGACGTACCGGGCGAGATCGTGCTGATCGCGCCAAGCAGTGGAAGCTTCGACGTTACGCTCCAAGTAGCGAAACGGAGCGTCGGCGAGATCGTTGTCGGCGACTAATCGACAGCCGGCTGCGGCTTGTCATCGACCGCTTCGCCCTCAGGCCGCTGCGCTGCCTGAGCGTCGTGCTCTTCGATCAAGACGCCACTGCCCTCGCACCACGGGCAATCAACTTGATGGGGTTCGCCGCCGGAATTGGAGTTGAGCTTGCCGCTGCCGCGACATGGCGAGCATGGGATCGGGCCCTCCGGCTCCTTCGCTTCTTCTTTAGCTTCTGCCATCGAGGCCGGAGAGTAGCGCTGCTAGCGTCGGCAACGTGCCCGAAGGGCTAATTCAACTCGCTCCCCCACCCGCTCGAAGCAATGGCCGCTTCGCTCCCAGCCCTACAGGTCCGCTCCACCTCGGCAACCTTCGAACTGCCTTACTGGCTTGGTGCTGCGCGCGTTCGACCGGCAGCAGCTTTGTGATTCGGATCGAGGACTTAGACCTTGAGAGATGTCGCGCCGGCTCTGCCGAACAGCAACTCAGCGACCTCGCCGCAATCGGGCTTGAGTGGGACCAGCCAGTGATCGTCCAAAGTGAGCGCACGGCGCTTTATGCGCTGGCGCTCGAACGGCTGCGCAGTGAAGATCTGCTCTACGAGTGCTGGTGCACGCGAGCCGAGATCCGCGAAGCCTCTTCGGCGCCACACGGGGCGCCGACCAGCTACCCGGGAAGCTGCCGTGAATTGTCGAGCGCGCAGTTAGCGCAGCGGCGTGCGAGCGGCCGTAGGCCAGCGCTGCGGGTCCGCGCTGAGGGCGCCGAGATTGAGTTCTTTGATCGCGTCCACGGCGAGCAAAAGCGAACCGTCGATGATTTCGTCGTCGCTCGCCAAAACGGCGCCTTCGCCTACCACTTAGCCGTCGTCGTCGATGACAATGATCAGTCGATCGATGAGGTCGTTCGTGGCGATGACCTGCTCGATTCGACCGCCGCTCAATGCTGGCTCCAAGAGCAGCTCGGCCTCGTGCGGCCAAGCTACGTTCACCTTCCCCTGCTCCGCGATGATCAAGCGCTACGGATGTCCAAGCGCGACTCGTCGGTGACATTGGACGGCCAGCGGCAGCTAGCCGTCTCCGCAGTTCAGGTGAGGAGCAACCTGATCGCCTCAATCGGGCTCTGCGACGCAGCAGAGATGATCAACGATGAGCAGCTGCTGAGCCGCTTCAGCTCAATCCTCGTAGAATCAGCATCGTGAACGAGTCGACAGAGCTTCGCCACCAACCTGACGGGGGCACGCAGGCGCTGCTGACCCTTGTTCGCTTTGTACTGCCGGCGTTGATAGTGCTCTCAGGCATCCTCTTGGCCGCGATCGGCCAGCGCGAGTCGGCCTACCTAGCGGGCGCTCTGCTTGTAAGCGCTGGCGTTTCGGTCGCACTGTTGAACCTGCTCTACCGCGTCGGCGTGCGTGGCGACAAGGATCGTGGCCGCGAAGAACAGGCGCGAGAGCACTTCGACCGCACCGGCAACTGGCCCAGCGAGTAGGTCGCCTGCCTTGACGACAAACGAAGCGCTACGCAGCCTCGCTACTCGTGCAAGAGAGACCAGCGCGCTGGCGCTTGACACGGAGTTCATGGGTGAAGGGCGCTACCGCACAGAGCTTTGCCTCGTTCAAGTAGCAGTTGATGCCAACGAGCTTGGCGACCCGGCCTGGACCGAGCTGATAGATCCATTTGACCGCGAGATTGATCCTTCCCCAATCGTCGAGCTGATCGATGACCCTGGAGTCGAAATAGTTGTCCATGCGGGCCGCCAAGACATCGCGCTGCTGAGGAGACTCTGGCACGCCCACCCGCGCAACTGCTTCGACACGCAAATCGCCGCCGCCTTCGCTGGAATGCGCGCGCAGATCGGTTATGAAGCTCTGCTGCGCGAGCTGCTCGGGGTGCAGCTTGACAAGGGCGCCAGCTTCTCGCACTGGGACGCGCGCCCATTAAGCGACGAGCAGCAACTTTACGCACGCGGCGACGTGCTGCAACTGAACGAAGTAGCAACGGTCCTGAAGGATCGGTTGGCGGAACGCGGCCGCCTCGATTGGGCGCGCGAGGAATGCCTTCCGTTAGAAGCTTCGACCGACGAGCGCGACATCGATGTCGTCTTTGGCAAGCTTCCGAAGACAAATGCGTTAAGCCCAGAGCAGCGCGCAACCGCATACGCGCTCGTGATCTGGCGCGAGGAGTGTGCGGACCGCGAAGACAAGCCGGTGCAGAAGGTGCTCGCCGATGCGGCAATCGTCGAGATTGCAAAACAACAGCCAACCGACGAACGCCAGTTGCGCGATCTGCGCGGCGTCCATGAAGGAATCGCTCGCCGCCGCGGCGACGCGATCGTGAAGGTAGTAGCGCGAGCGAGCAACGATCAGCCAATCGCCGCCGAGCGCGGCGCGCGCAGACAGTCGGATTCCGGCGACGCAGCATTGATCGTGCTGGCCGAATCGCTCGTCCGCGCCTGCGCTGTGAGAGAGGATCTCGCTTACGAGCTGCTCGCGACCCGTTCCGATCTTCAGGCCGTCGTCAGCGCCGTGCGCAACGGCAGCCCCGACCCCGATGTCCGCACGCTTCGCGGCTGGCGCCGGGCGGTAGTAGGCGACGAGCTACTGGCGCTGCTGCGCGGCCAGCGCAGCCTGCGGATAGACGATCAGTTACGCGTCGTCGTCGGCGCCGACTAACGGATCGCCAAAGCCTTGGAAGGCGGCGTAACCGGCCACCTCGTTAGCTACGATCAATGGAGCAATTTATGCCGGGTCCCTCCTCTCAAAACTCAGCGAGCGACGCTCACCAGCAGCGACGGCGGAGGCTCGTTGCGCTCAGTGCAGCGCTTTTGATCGCCGTCGGTTCAGTCGTAATCGTCGCTGCCAGCGTCGGTAGCGCGGGTAAGTGGGATCCGAAGCAGCTTGAGCAGGGCGCCGCGGCTGAGAAACCGAAGATGGAACTCGAGGCGCAGGCGCGCGCTGCCGCAGCGTTAATCGCCAAGCGCAAAAATGAGATCGAAGCCGAGAACGCGGCGATCGACGCAGTCCTGGAGACCACCCCGATCATCAGCCAAGCTGGGGCAGAGAACAAAGAGGTTGCGCTGACCTTCGATGACGGTCCCAGCGAGTTCACCGGCGGAATTCTCGACACGCTGAAAAAATACGACGCTAAAGCAACCTTTTTCGCGCTCGGCAACCAGATCAACGAGTTTCCCCTGCCGCTCCAGCGAGTTGTCGCCGAAGGCCACGCTGTCGCTAACCACACCTGGGACCACACGGATTTGACAACCCTCAAGCCAAACGATCTTCGCGGTCAACTGAACGACAACTCAGACGCTTTCACTGGAAGGAACCTGCCAGCCCCGAAGCTCTTCCGCCCGCCCTACGGAGCCGTCAGCGATCTCGTAGTAGCTGAGGCGAGCCGGGCAGGGATGCTGACCGTGATGTGGTCGCTCGACACCAACGATTACAAGCTGCCCGCAGCCGATGTTATGGCCGCTCAAGTACTGGCAGAGGTTGAGCCCGGCGCGATCATCCTGATGCATGACGGTGGCGGCGACCGCACAACAACGTCCGCAGCGTTGCCGATAATCCTGAAAGGCCTGCGTAAAGCTGGCTACAAGATGGTCACCGTCCCACAGCTACTGCTGGATAACCCTCCGGCAGCGGAACAGGACACAGTTCAGCGCACACAAGGCGCTTAGGACCGATCCCAACAACAAGGAGACCTAATGAGCGAAGTTGACGACGCCCTTCTGGCGAATACAACACCGGTCGAGCGCGAAGCGATCAAAAAGCTCGCTTCGTTCTGGTGGCTGTGGCTTGTCTTCGGCATCGTCTGGATCGTCGTAGCGCTCGTCGTACTTCAGTTCAGTGAGTCCTCCTTCGCGATCATTGGGGTCATGATCGGCGCGATGTTCATCGGCGCCGGAATTCAATACATGGCGATTTCAGCGCTGGTTCCAAAGTGGCGCTGGGTCTGGCTTATCGTCGGTGCCCTTCTGATCATCTGGGGGGTTGTCGCGATCTTCAACCCGGTCGAAACTTTCAACGATTTTGCCGACATTCTCGGATTCATCTTCCTTCTCGTCGCGTTGATCTGGATCACGCAGGCTTTCTCCGAGCGCGGCCACAATGATCTTTGGTGGCTCGGGCTTGTAAGCGGCACGCTGATGCTGGTTATCGCATTCATTGCCGCCGGCTCCGACGTTGACGTCAAAGACAACCTGCTTGTTCTGTTCGTCGGCCTTTGGGCGCTGATGTCAGGGCTTACTGACTTGGTTCGAGCCTTTCAGCTCCACCACGTCGGCGAGACGCTCGAGTAGGCGCGCTGCCCTAGCCGGCTAAGGCAGCGGCGCGCATAAGCTCGACCGGCGCGGCGTGGCCGGTCCATTGCTCGAACGCGATCGCACCCTGCTGGACTAAAACCTCGATCCCGTCGACCGTCGTCGCCCCGGCGGCGGCAGCGGCTTCGAGCAGCGTTCCCGGCCCGCCGTGATAGACGAGGTCGGCGACAAGTGAATAGTCGCCGAGCTGAGCGGGGCTAATCGGCAGGCTTGCGAACGGATCGCCTTCTAACCCGGCGGCGGTGCAGTTGACGAGCATGTCGGCGGCGGCGACGGTGGCGGTCGCCACCGCGCCGAAGCGCTCGGCGAGCTGCTCAGCCCGCTGCGCGGTTCGGTTCCAAATCGCTACCTCGACGCCACAGTTCTTCAGTGCCCAGACAACAGCGTGAGCAACGCCGCCGGCACCGAGCACGATCGCTGTTGAACCGGGCGCAGGCGACTCGGGCAGCGAGGCGATAAACCCAGGCGCGTCGGTGTTGTCGCCGACGACCTCTCCCCCCGGCTCAAAGATCAGCGTGTTGACGGCGCCGATTGCTGCGGCGCTTTCGCTGAGGCGATCGACGAGCTCGAACGCTGCTTCCTTGTGCGGAATCGTCACACTCGCGCCGCGGTACCCATCGGCAGGCAAGCTTCCAACCAAAGCGACAAACTCGTCGGGCGGTACAGCGAGGAGCTGATACTCCCAGTCGCTGAGACCGACGGCAGCGAGCGCTGCATTGTGCATCGCCGGAGAGCGGCTGTGGTCGACCGGCCAACCGATCACTGCAAGTCGTGTGGCGTTCACGAGCGATCTCTCCCTAACGGCAGAATGCCGGGTCCTTGCCGCCCTGGGCTTCGCGCCGATTGAAATAGGCGTCAATCAACTTCTGGAACTCGGCCAGCGTCTTGGCAAATACCAATCCGCCCTTTTTGCAGGGCTCCACGATGAAGTAAAAATAGTCGCTCTTCGGTGGGTTGGCGGCCGCCTTAATTGACGCCAACCCGGGGTTGCCGATCGGCCCCGGTGGGAGGCCGGCAACTTGGCGCGTGTTGTAGGGCGACTTGCTGGCAATCTGGCTGGCCGTGAGCGGCTCGTCCCAGTTGCGAACGGCATACCGCGTCGTGGCGTCACTGCCAAGTGAGATCGACTCGCGTAGACGGTTATAGAAGACGGCGGCAACGAGCGGCCGATCTCGATCAAAGAGCGCCTCGCGTTCGATAATCGAGGCCAGCGTGAGAACGTCGAAGACGGTCAGGTTCTTGCTTTTTGCGTAGCTCATATTGACCTCCGCAATGTTGCGCTTGAAGGCCTTTAGCTGATCGCTGACGAGCCTCTTTGAAGTCGGTGCGCTCTTCAGCAGCTCATAGGTCGCCGGGAACAGAAAACCCTCCAGCGACGCCACGTTCTTTGGCGCATCGTAGGTCCGTGGGTTCAGCTCAGACGAAGCGACCGATGCGGCCAAATAATCACCCGTGACCCCCTGCTTGGCAATTAGTGGAGCGATTTCCGCGCGCGCTGGCCCTTCTGGCACCAGTACGTCGATCACAGCAGCGCCCTTCTGAACGTTCGTCAAGACGGCCAGCGCGGCGCCGTTGCTCATCGCCTTGCGCAGCTTGTATGTACCTGCGCGCAGCTTTCCTCGGTCGCCGCCAATCGTCGCCCGCAACTCGAAGAAGAAGGCCGAGTCGACGACTCCCTTGTCAGCGAGTTGCGCGCCGATGTCGCCGGCATCAACGCCGGCTGGGATCTTTACCGTGATGCTCTCCGATCCGTCCCCTTTGAATGGCTCGAAGATACCGTTCAAGATGAAGAGAGCAGCGACAAGAACGACGGCGACGATGGCGAAGAGCAGTGCGTGGCGACCCGGCGAGCGACGGCGCCCCAGCGCTGGCTGCGGCGTGGCAGTAGCGGCGCCCGGCCTGATTG
>JAEMTR010000235.1:526-2181 GCA_016462245.1 Solirubrobacteraceae bacterium | reverse complement strand
ACTACCAGGGTATCTAATCCTGTTTGCTCCCCACGCTATCGCGCCTCAGCGTCAGCTACTGCCCAGCAGGCCGCCTTCGCCACCGGTGTTCTTCCGGATCTCTACGCATTCCACCGCTACACCCGGAATTCCACCTGCCTCTACAGTGCTCTAGTCCACCAGTTCGCATGGCCGACTCGGGGTTGAGCCCCGAGCTTTCACCACACGCTTAGCAGACCGCCTACGCGCCCTTTACGCCCAGTGATTCCGGACAACGCTCGCACCCTCCGTATTACCGCGGCTGCTGGCACGGAGTTAGCCGGTGCTTCCTCACTCGGTACCGTCAGAGCCCTCGAAAAGGCTTGTTCGTCCCAAGCAACAGGGGTTTACACACCGAAATGCTTCATCCCCCACGCGGCGTCGCTGCGTCAGCCTTTCGGCCATTGCGCAATATTCCCCACTGCTGCCTCCCGTAGGAGTCTGGGCCGTATCTCAGTCCCAATGTGGCTGGCCATCCTCTCAGACCAGCTACCCGTCACCGCCTTGGTAGGCCGTTACCCCACCAACTAGCTGATAGGCCGCGAGCTCCTCTAGATGCCTCGAAAGTTTCCTCGCCCACCGATGCCGGTAAGCGAGCGTATGCGGTATTACCCGGCCGTTGGGCCGGCTATCCCCCACATCTAGGCAGATTGCTCACGTGTTACGCACCCGTTCGCCGGTTACCCTTGCGGGCCCCCTTGACTTGCATGTGTTAAGCACGCCGCCAGCGTTCGTCCTGAGCCAGGATCAAACTCTCCAATAGATAAGAATCTAAGTAGAATCTTGAGTGGCTCATCAGCGCGACCGACCGAAGTCGATCCAGCGCCGAATCACTTAACTACTCAACAGATTTGATATCTCGCTGCAGCCCTGAAGAAGCCGCAGGTCAGTGATACCGTCCTACACATCCATCGATCTCGAAATACGATTGTCAAACAGCGATGCAACTTCCCTACTAAATGCGCGCAACCGCTTGCGGTTACGTCAGTTACTCTGTGTTGCCCTGCCACAATTTCTGGGACAGATCCTATTAATACACTGCAGGGCTGCTCTCGTCAAGGCGTCGCGTTGAGCTTTTTACGCGTTCGAAGCGCGTTCGTGATGCGCTCGAAAACCGCCCCCGTCGCCGCCAGATCGGGCGCCGCGCGTCCTCAGAAAGCTCACGCTCGCCGTGCTTCGCGCCGATCCTTGCGAGGCAATGCCTCAGGACACGCGGCCCGCTGAAGCAACAACACACCAGCGAAAGCTCGAGAACAAGCCCCCCACACCATCAACGGCACCGAAGTGCCATGGGCGCCATCGATCTTGGCGGGTCGGGGATGTAAACCCATTGGAAACCGAGTGTCAACCGTTCCATACAAAATCGTGTGACAACTGCATAAAGAGGCGGGCAATCTTCACGATTACCCGCCTCTACCCGATCGGCACTGCTCGCGGTCGGAGCGATCAGTTTCCGCCACTACCGCGCGGCTTCGCTGTCCGACCAGTGTCACCACCGCTGGATCCGCTGCTCGTCCCGCCGCTGGAGCCGCTGGAGCCGCTGGAGCCGCTGGACGGACTCCCGGATGAGCCGCTACCGCCGAACGCGCTGGGAGATGGCGACGCCGACCCACCGGAGTTCGCCCGCGTATATCCGC
>JAEMTR010000235.1:0-516 GCA_016462245.1 Solirubrobacteraceae bacterium | reverse complement strand
CTCGACCCGAATTGTCGCGGGCCGCCGGATCCGCTTCACCCCGATTCACGATGACGACCGGTGTGTTGCCCGGATAGTACCCGTTGCCGAAGCCGTACGGGCTGTAAAGTCCGCCGTAGCCATAACGAAGACTGTAGGCATCGAACGGACTCATCCCGTACTGCCAACCGAGCCCCCACGCGCCCATGCCCCCTGGGCCGTAACAGAAGTCATCCATCCGGCGGCAGCCATCACGTACGCGCGAGCTCAAGACACCGCCGGTGAGCACATCACCCGCGCTCGACCCGCTGCGATCCGCACCGGGCGTACGCACGGTAAAGGTTTCCGGATTGGCAATAGCAATCATCAAGTCGATCACGCGCGATGGCATCCCGCCGTCAGCCAGTCGCACGAGCTCCTTGCCATTCATCACAAACGGCTGGCGTGTTTCGGTGATCCAGGCCTCGGTGAGTGCGGCCGGGGCTAGTCGTGCGACGGCAAGCACGTCGCTGTTGAGCAGCGGCGCACCCACGGCCA
>JAEMTR010000234.1:468-2182 GCA_016462245.1 Solirubrobacteraceae bacterium | reverse complement strand
GCAGCCCTTCCCAGCAGACGTCGTCATAGAAACCGGTTGCTCCGGCCGCCGCCTGTTTGCGCAGCTCAGCCAACAGTGAAAGCCGTTCTGGAGAGCCGTCGGCGAGGCCGAGGTGGAATAGCGCGCGTTCGCGCACGACCGCTTCATCGCCACCACCGGCGCTGCGCAGCCAGTCGGCAAGGCTTGTGTTGTCGAGCAGCGCCGCATCGGGGTGCGACCAGGGATCAGCCGGGTCGACGGTCGCTGCCAGGGCACAGAACTCAGCCTCGACGCGGTCGTGGTTGGCGCGCTGCTCGGCCGTCATCCAGTCGCCGCGAACAACGCCCTCGATCATGTCGTAGCTGTCCTCACCACTGGCCTCGACGTAGCTCGATTCGATCTCAAGCCCAAGTTCGGTTGCCAACCCCAGATAGGCATGCTGAAACTCGCCGGTCAGCTCGCCGCCGAGCTGAACTACCCGTCCGTCGGCCAGCGTCGTCTGTTCAACGCGGCCGCCAACGCGACCACGGGCCTCGAGTACGAGCACGTCGCTGCCAGCCAAGGCCAAGTCGCGAGCAGCGCTGAGTCCGGCCAAACCCGCACCTAGGACGATCACATCGCGGCTCATCGGATAACTCCCTGAATCGGTTTAGGCCAGGACGCTCGCACATTCCTAACGGCACCATCAGATCACAGAACCGACTGAGCACGCAAGCTGGACAGGGCTATTAGAATCGTCCGATGGCTGCGATCGAGCTCCCTGCAGCGGCGCGTTTCATCGTCATCGGTGGAGGGGTTCACGGCCTCTCAACTGCCTGGCACTTGGCCAAAGAGCTGACGGCGCGGGGTGACCAGCCAGACGTCATCGTGCTCGAGAAATCGCTGATCGGCGCCGGCGCGTCGGGCATCTCCGGCGGGATTGTCCGCAACTACTACCGCTCCGAGGCAATGACCGAAGTGATCTCTGAATCGGTTGGAATCTTTGAGAGCGACGCTGAGGGCTTCGGCTTCCATCAGGTCGGCTACCTCGCCGTAGTACCGGAAGCTCAGCGCGAGGACCTCGAGGCGATCGCCGAACGCCAGCGAGAAGTTGGCTTCGAATCGGAGCTGGCTAGCGGCGACTCGGCCTGCGCCGAATACCTCGAATGGCTATGGCCGGACGTCAACAGCGAGGGCGTCAAAGCTGTGCTGCATGAGAAGCGCAGCGGCTGGGCTGACGCGATCGGCACGGTGCGCAACCTCGCCCGCCACGCGCGCGAAGCCGGAGTTCAGATCTTCGAAGGCGTTGAGGTGACCGGCCTCGATTACAGCGGAACTGAGGTCGACGCGGTGATAACTATCGGCGGGACGATTCGCTGCGAGGCGGTGCTCGCTGCGCCTGGGCTCTGGGCACCCGAGTGGTGGGCGATGCAAGGACTCGATCCAGTAGTAACGCTCGGCGAAGGCGACGAGGCCGAGCAGGCGCCGCTAACCGAATACTGGCTCGCGCGCGAGGGCGACTACGTGCTCCCTGGGGTAGGCCTCTCCGGCAATGCTGGCCGCGCCGCGCCGGTAGTCCACTTCGACCACACAGCGCCGCTCTACTCCGATCGCGACGGCGAACTGATCACCGACCAGCCGTGGGGGATCTACTTCCGCATGGGAATGACCGGCGGCGGCATCGTCGGTGGTGGGCTGCCAGTGAAGATGGATCCAGACTTCGTCGTCGACCCCTACGGGCCCGACAACCATGAGC
>JAEMTR010000234.1:0-458 GCA_016462245.1 Solirubrobacteraceae bacterium | reverse complement strand
CTTCACCTCTGGGCTGGCCTTCGCGCTAAAGCGCTTCCGTGGTGCTGGCGAGCAGTGGGATTCGAACCCCAACGGCGGCGTGCTGGCGCTGACGCCCGACCGCTACCCGGTCACCGATTGGACGGCCCCAAACGTCTACTCAATTCTCGACGCAGGCCATGGCTTCAAGATGCTGGCGATCGGGCGCGAAGCGGCGCGCGAGGTCC
The DNA here is from genome assembly GCA_016462245.1 of Solirubrobacteraceae bacterium. Taxonomy (GTDB): domain Bacteria; phylum Actinomycetota; class Thermoleophilia; order Solirubrobacterales; family Solirubrobacteraceae; genus F1-60-MAGs163. The sequence continues at coordinate 252 of JAEMTR010000234.1, read as the reverse complement.
TTGGCCATCGCCCCTCAGCGCTGCTTGAGCCGTTCCGCCTCTCACGGTTTGGTGGCGGCACAACGCACGTTGTTTCGAAAAGTCCCTACCCGTGGACTTAGAACGTCAGGCAAGTTTCTTCCGATTTGTCAGAGGGTCTAAAGATGATGAGGGCGCCTCCTGATAGGCTGCCGCGGCTTGTAGCTTCCCCCTAATTCTGGAGTCCTTTGATGACCCCCGTCCTTTACGCCCTCGGCCACTTCTGCACCAAGC
>JAEMTR010000233.1 GCA_016462245.1 Solirubrobacteraceae bacterium | reverse complement strand
CGACCTCGACGCGCTGCCGTTACAGCCGACGATGGTCAACATCAAGCCCTCGCGCTTTGGCCCGTTGAGCGAGCTTTTCGCCGCCTACGACAGCTGCAACGAGCGCGGCATCGCGATGTACGGCGGCGGCCAGTTTGAGCTTGGCGTAGGCCGCGGGCAGATTCAGTACCTCGCTTCCTGCCTCCACCCGGACGGACCCAACGACGTTGCGCCGCTTGGCTACAACGAGCCCGCCGTCGCCGCCGGTCTGGAACAAAGCCCACTACCGGTCGCGACGAGCGAGACTGGCTTCCAATGGCAGTAGCGACAGAGCGTGAAGGTTGGCCGTTCTCTTACGTTGATCGAATCCGCTTCGGCGACCTTGACGCGATGCGCCACCTCAACAACGTCGCCTTCCTCGGCTTCTTTGAGAGCGCGCGGATCGCCTTCATCCAGTCGCTGGTCGCTTCGCACAGTCCGGTTGAGACCGAGCACAAGGTTGGGCTGATTTTCGCCGAAGCGCACATCAACTACCGCTCGCCGGGCCTCTTCGACGAGGAGGTGCGGACCTTCATCCGCCCGCGCGCGCTGAAGCGCTCCAGCTTCCGCACTGAGTTCCTGATGACCTCCGAGACCGACGGCCGCACGTTGGCCGAAGGCTGGGGCGCGCTCGTCGGCTACGACTACGTCGCCGACAAGCCGACCCCAATTTCTGAGCCGATCGCCGAGGCGCTACGCGCCAACGGCGGCGAAGCTGAACCTGAGCTCTAGAAGCGGAATGCCTTGCTTCTGGCTGTGCCGCTAACGCCACTCTTCTTCGGCGTTACCGAGACCGCCCACGAGCCCTTCGCGAGTTTAATCGCGCAGTCAGTCTTTTTCGTCTTCTTATTCGCTTTGCAGCTGCCCTTTTTAGTCAGCTTGCCACTCTTGGCGCTAATTGTGTAGCTCAGGCCAGTGACGCTTGTGACTGCCGCGGTGACACTCTTCGAGCTTTTCTTCGAGCTCCACTTGACGGAGGGCTTGCTCGGTTTCGACGAGGGCTTAAATGCCATCCGGTAGGTCGGCGCTGAGAAGCCGACACGTGGGACGCTGATGCGCAGCCCATCCGCCTCGGCGGTCGCCGTGAAAGCAGAGCCAGTCACCGGTGTCGTCGCCCCATCCTCGGTGCGCGTAACTGTCAGCCCAGCCTTCGCTACTTCGGCGTCGCCGCCGACACAGGTCGCTAGCAACGCGTTCGGCATGAAGGCCTCGAGCGAACCGGTATTCAGGGTCGTTCCATCTTGCTGAAAGTGGGGACCGTTCATTTCGACCGCCAGAACCGGCGATGATGCTTCTGGAGGCTTCGAGCCAGTGGGAGAATCGCCGGAACCCGTGTCGCCTGGCTTAGTGTCGCCTGGCCTAGTGTCGCCACCGTCAACTTGCGCAGCAGCGGCGCCCGGATTGCTGTAATCGATCCCAGGGCAGCCCTGGAGGCTAACTTGATATCCGTTTGCCGATGCCCCAACAAACATTCCGATCAGAGCATCACCCGGTCGCGGCGTCCCCGATGCCGCCGTGTAGCGAATGCCACCGCTGAGCTTGGCAACGCTGGTTGCGCAGACGCCAACCGCAGTTGCCGGCAGCGCGCAGCTCGTACCTGCGTTAGGCGGCCCGTTGATCTGCGTCATTGTGACCGTCTTTGCAGTGATCGTTACGGCTTGACCGGAGACGGCGTAAGCAGACACATCGCCGTAGACCTCGGCGCTCACTGGCTGGTCGCCAGCTGCCATGCTGAAGTCGACCGCGAAGCTTTTCCCGACCGCGGCCTGACCTAAATCAGTGCCATTCGGATCGCTGCGCTTAGCTACCGAATATGAGTAAACCTGCGTTTGGCCAGCCGGCCAGCGGCAGACAGTAACTATGTACGTGCCGCTCGAAGGGTCTTGCGCAGCGCCATCGACTTTCAGCGTCGCTCCGGCGACCGGCGTGCCGTTCGTGCAGCTACCGCCCTCAGCGGCAGCAGAAGCGGCGAGCGGAAGCAAAACTGCCGTAACCGCAGCTAGAACAAAAAGAGGCTTAAGACGCGATCGAGCCATTTAGCGACACTACCACGGGCGGTAATCGCAGCGCGCCGGTTCTGCTGAACTCCAGCTCTAAACGCGCTTAATCAGCGTGCCGGTGCCGATTCCGCCGCCGCAGCACATCGTCACGAGGCCGTACTCCTTGTCC
>JAEMTR010000232.1 GCA_016462245.1 Solirubrobacteraceae bacterium | reverse complement strand
CCATTTCGCGGCGGCGGCCGCTGGCATCCTGAGTCATCGCGTAGACGAGCCCGGCGGCGGGCGGCGTATAGGTGACTGTGAAGGCGCCGGTTGAGGATGTGACTGCCGATCCAAGCGTCGTCGCGCTGCTAGTACCTGCTCCGTAGACGGTTACTGTCACGCCGCTGGCGGCAGCGCTGTTCGTTAGCACCGTCCCGGTCAGCGTGTCGGCGCTAGCGGCCGAGGCAAAGGAGAGGCAGAGGAGCGAGGCGGCTGCTGTCAGCAGCACGGTCTTCGTCGCAGAGCGGAGCGGGCGGTTCGAAAGTGTCGTCATAACGCCAACCTAGACCTATTGTGGGCGCAGTGCGCTGGGTGTCGTGATCGCTGAGTCGCTACCCGGCAGCGAGCTGCTGCGACCAAGATTGAACCAGCGGCCCGATCAGCGGCGCGCCGGTTGTCGGGTCCCAGCGCGAGAAGACCCAAGCGCCGCCGATCTGCGTCGGCTGGATCCCTGCCTTGCGCCAGTCGCGCTTGATCTGCGGCTCCTGCCCAATCCACTTTGCCGAGTCGGTCATCGTCCAGCCGCTTTTGTGGCTGCGCGGCTCGGCTGGGTCCAGCAGCAGCGCGTCGGCCTCATCGGGTGACTGCTCAGAGTTGGGGTGCAGCAGCGCGTAGTGGCTGGCGGCGGTGTCGTCGTAGGTGCCGGTCTTGATCATCACGAGGTAGTTGCTGCGCTGGGCGGGGGAGAGCGAGCGATAGGCGCGCACCAGCGGCGAAGTGTTGGAGTAGACGCGCGTCCAGCCCTTAACGCCGGGAAGGTAATCCTGCGCCATCGCTAGGCCAACGTGGCCTTCCGACATTTCAGAGACGAGGTCGGGGTAGAGCGTCACCATCGAAAGGCCCGAGCGCGTGTAGTAGTAGGCGTCTTGGGCGGCGCGGTTGAGCGTCGCTGGCGTCCATGCAGGCTTCGCGGCCGGAGCCAACAGCTTCAGCACCATCGCCAGGCAGCTGAGCATGCAGCCTTCGTTGGCGATGTTGTTGCCGTCCTTGTACGGGTAGAGCAGAGATTCAGCGTCGGAGCGCGTTTCGTCGTTGAACTCACGCGCCACCTTCACCACCTCGCGGCGATCCCACATCATCTTCTTGCCCCAGCGTGGATCGTCCTGGCGGTAGGGCATTCCGGCGACGTTCAGTAGCTCACCTTCGGGTGCCGCTACGCCTGCGCTGCTGGCTGCGGCGCCGATCAGCGAGCTGGCGCCAACCGCTGCGCCGGCGCTAATTGCGGAGGTAATAAACCCTCTGCGGGTTGAATCACTCATTGAGTAAAGACTACGTGAGGCGCGCGCCGTGCGCGACGGTTCAGCGGCCGACTACGTCGCCGAAGAAGTCCATCACGGCGTCGTTGCGACGCTGTGGCGACATCGGTTCGCAGTGGTACTGGGCGCCTTGCGCGGCGGTGAAGGTGACGTACTTCTTGCCGCGACTGTTTCGCATCACGTCGTAGAGAATCTTCGCCTGGCCGGGGAAGAACTGCTCAAGCTCGTTGTTGATCACTAGGGCCGGGCGGCGCACCTTGGGCGCAACGGCGCGGTTGTCGTATTGGATGATCTGCCCGTACTTCTCGAACATTGTCGAGCCGGGATAGATCTCCAGCCTTTTCGAGAGGCCAAAGCGGCTGTTGGCCGACTCCTGCGCCGTGTAGTTCTCCCAGTTGGAATTGAAGGTCGCTTTGTCTCCGGCCGCGAACGCTTCGAGCATGCCCGGGAAGGTGCTCAGGCCATCGGTCCAAGTGCTGCCTGCGTAGACGACGCCCGGGTCGACGCTAATCGCTGCAAGGCGAGGCTCAAACGCTGCGGCGCGTGGAACCAGCTCGCCGCCGAAACTTGATCCGCTGAGGGCGATCCGGTCGCGGTCCACGTCCGAGCGGCGGCGCAGCCAGTCAACGATCGGCGTGATCACTTTCTCCCATTCGGGGATGAAGGTCTGGTTCTTCTCAAACAGCATTCCGCCTTGTCCTGGGCCATCGAAGATCAAGACGTTCCAGTCGCGCTGAAGCGCGGCGTAGCCGCCGGCGCCCCAAAGGTCGATCGCTTGCGCGTCAGAGCCGTTGTTCATCAGCAGAGTCGGGCGCCGCTTGCCGTCGCCGGAAGGGCGTAGGAACCAGCCCGGCATTGGGCTCTTCGGCCCGTTCCATGGCAGCCGCACAACC
>JAEMTR010000059.1:5931-8037 GCA_016462245.1 Solirubrobacteraceae bacterium | reverse complement strand
GGTGTAACGGCCGCACACGGGACCGGCCGGCGACTAGCCGCGGTTGGCCGCGGCGGCGGCGCGGGCCTTGCCTTGACGTCGCCGTCCGAAGAGGACGAGGATTCCGAGGGCGACAGCGACGAGCACTGCGCCGCCAACGATTGCCGGACCGACTGCGATTCCGCCGAACGGGAGCGCGATCAGCATCACGATTCCAAAGCCGATCGCGAGCAGGCCAACGACGAGCAGGATGCCGATCACGATCCCGCGGATTTTCAACCAAACGCTGGAACCAGGGGGAGGGGAGAGAAACCCGGTTAGGCGCAGCAGCAGCAGTTGACGGTTCGACGGCGCCTCTTGCCCTAGCCGCTCTACCGCAGCTTTGAGGTCATCTGGGCGCCGCTCTGCGAGCGCCAGCGAAGCATCGGCCATCCGCCGCACCTGCATCCGTTCTTGGGGGCGTGAGGCGGCGATCGCGCGGCGGAAGTATTCGCGCGCGGCGGCCGCGTCGTAGCGCTCAGCGGCACGTGCGCCGAGGATTGAGAGCGCAGCCGACTTGTATTTCGTCTCGCGCTCCAACTCCTCGTCGCTGCGCTGTTCGAGTGCTTGCATCTCGTTGGCGGCTGATTTCTGACTTAGCTTTACCTGTCGCGCTTTCTGGGCCATTGGGGCAGAGTATCTGCCGCGTGGGAGCGATGCTTCGCCACCTTCCCGCGTTGGACCGCCTGATGTGATGTGGTTGTCACATGGCCGGCGCGAACAGACCGCTACTGACAAAGCTGCTGCTCCCCGGTAAGTGCGCCGACTGGGAGCTGATCGGCTTTGCGCCAAGCGAAGGCTCGTTTCAGGTTGGGCAGGTGAGCTGCGTTGTTGGTGCCGCTGAGCTGGGCTGGGCTTTCGACACCGGCGGGGATGGGCCTGATCGCCTCTGCGGGATTCTCACCGAGCAGTTTGCAGCGCTGCCCGCCGATAGAGGCTCTTCGCAGCAGCCAAACGGAGTCTTCAAGGTCGACCACGTTGTGGTCGTCAGCGAGTCGCCATCGCAGACGAAGGCCGTTTTTGAGAGCTTCGGTCTCGTCGGCAAGGGCGCGCGATCTGTTGGCTCCGGTGACTCGCAGCGCAGCCAATGCTTCTTCTGGAGCGGTGAGCTGCTGATCGAGCTGGTTGGGCCGGCGGTCGAGCAGCAAGGCGCCTCGCCGCGGGCGCGAATCTGGGGCGTGACGTTCGTCGTGGATGAGTTTGTGGCGCTCCTGGCTCTCGGAGGTGGGCTGATCAGCGGACCGCGTGACGCCGTTCAGGCGGGCCGGCAGATTGCGACCGCTGGGCTGCAGCAGGAACTTGGGGTCGAGCTGGCTTTCATCAGCCCTCACAACAAGAGTCCGGGTGCCTGAAACCGCATAAGTCGTGCCATTGAGCGCCTTTGCAGCAAATTCTGCAAGGGCAAAAATCGCGCTCTGCTACGTTGGCCCTTAGCCGAGTTGCCGTACCTCAGGGGCGGCAAGCGGGGGAACCATTGTGATCACCTTGATCACGGGGGCGAATAGCCGCAGTTTGCGGCTTAGCGCCGGGCCAAGTGCCTGCCGCGAGCCCGTCAGCTCACCTCGTAGGCAGAAAGAAGATTGAATTCAGATGCCAGCCATAGAACGATGCGTCCGCACGCGGACATTTCTGCTCACGCTCATTTTCGTAGCACTGCTCGCAGTGCCTGCCAGCGCGGCTTCGCTCGGAACGCTCAAGCCCGGCTCACGCGGCGACAACGTGAAGAGGCTTCAATCGGCGCTAAAAATCGGCGTCGACGGCATCTACGGGCCAGGGACGAAGCGCTTCGTCAAGCGCTTTCAGCGTCGCCACAACCTCACTGCTGATGGAATCGTTGGGCCTGCAACATGGCGTAAGTTGGGCGTCAAGAGCCCGACTCGCAAAACTCAGGGGTCAAACGGCAGTAAGTCGTCTGCAATCAAAGCGCTCCAGCGTCGGCTCCGGATTGGCGCCGACGGCGTCTTCGGCCCCGGCACCAACGCGGCCGTGAAACGTTTCCAAGCACGCAACGGACTCAGCGCCGACGGCGTCGTCGGTCCGGCGACCTGGCGCGCGCTCGGCTTCAGCGGTACTCGGCCGGTACTGAAG
>JAEMTR010000059.1:0-5921 GCA_016462245.1 Solirubrobacteraceae bacterium | reverse complement strand
CGGCGGCGGCGGTGGCTCTCCTGTCCGTATCGCCCGCGCGATTAGCGCCGCTAACCGCATCGCCCGCAAGCCGTATCTCTATGGCGGCGGCCACGCTTCCTTCAACTCGAGCGGCTACGACTGCTCTGGTTCGGTCTCCTACGTCCTGCACGCGGCCGGCCTGCTCAAGTCACCGATGGCGTCCGGCGGCTTTGTGAACTGGGGCGCCCCCGGCCGCGGTCGCTGGATCACGATCTACGCTCACGGCGGGCACATGTTCATGACGATTAAGACCCCATCAGGCGTACGTCGCTACGACACATCCGGAATGGACGACGGCACGCGCTGGGACAGCCGAGCGCGCTCCAGCAGCGGCTACTCAGTACGTCACCCGGTCGGCTTTTAGGCGCGCTCTGCTGGTTATGCTCTCTCTGTGAGTTGCGCAGAAGAGGGAGCGTCAAGTCGAGTGCAGCCAGCAATGCTTTGGCAGCCCTCGGCGGAGCATCTGGCGTCAACTAATCTCGCTGAATACGTTGGCTGGCTCAGCCGTGAGCGGGGACTCCAGTTCGATGTCGCCGATTACAAAACGCTGCAGAGCTGGTCGTCGAGCGAGATTGAGCATTTCTGGTCGTCGATCTGGCAGTACTTTGACGTTCAGGCCGACGGCGACCCGAGCGTCGTCTTGGCCGACCGCCGGATGCCTGGCACGGAGTGGTTCCCGGACAGCTCACTGAATTTCGCTGAGCACATCTTCCGCGGCAAAGACCGCGACACCTTGGCGATCGTCGCGCAGAGCGAGCTTCGCCCTCTGCGCGAGATCACTTGGGGCGAGCTGACCGATCAGACGGCCGCGATAGCTGCTGGGATGACGCGACTTGGGGTTGGTCCCGGAGATCGCGTCGCCGCCTACCTGCCGAACAGCAGTGAAGCGATCGCCGCCTTTCTTGCCGCGGCAAGCATCGGCGCAATCTGGTCGAGCTGTTCTCCCGACTTCGGCGCCGACAGCGTCGTCGATCGCTTCTCGCAGATTGAGCCGAAGCTTTTGCTGACGGTCGACGGCTATTCCTATAACGGGCGGCGCTTCGATCGCATGGGGGAGGTGGCAGACATAGAGGCCGCGCTCGCGACCGTTGAGCAGACAATCGTTCTCAGCTACCTCGAAGAGACGCCGAATCTCACCGGGCTGCGGTCAGCAGTTGACTGGGATGACGCGTTCGAACCGGCCGCAGGGCCGCTCAGTTTCCGCCGGATGCCGTTCAGCCATCCGCTTTGGATTCTGTATTCGTCAGGAACCACGGGACTTCCGAAGCCAATAGTTCACGGGCACGGCGGCATCCTGCTCGAGCACCTAAAGAAGATGTGGCTCCATCTCGACGCGCGCGAAGGCGACCGCGTCTTCTGGTTTACGACGACCGGTTGGATGATGTGGAACTTCCTCGTCGGCGTCTTACTGACCGACGCCGCGGTTGTGCTCTACGACGGCAGTCCCGCTTGGCCCGAGCCGGAGACGCTCTGGCAGCTCGCAGAAGAGGCCGAGGTGACCTGCTTCGGGGCTGGCGCTGCCTATCTCGTCAGTTGCATGCGCGAAGGCGTCGTCCCGCGCACGGCCGAGCGCCCTCTCGCCAAGCTGCGCTCGATCGGCTCGACGGGGTCACCGCTACCGCCGGAGGCATTCCGCTGGGTGAGCGAACAGTTTGGTGACGATCTGTGGCTCTTCTCAACCAGTGGAGGGACCGACGTCTGCACCGCCTTCGTCGGCGGCTGCCCGGTACTCCCGGTCTACGAGGGCGAGCTTCAGTCAGCTTCGCTCGGAGTCAGCCTGAAGGCATTCAGCGAGTCTGGCGAGTCGCTGATCGGCGAGGTGGGGGAGTTGGTCATCACAGAGCCGCTGCCATCGATGCCAGTCAGTTTTTGGGGCGACGAGGACGGCAGCCGGCTTCGCGAAAGCTACTTCGAGATCTACCCAGGGCTTTGGCGCCATGGCGATTGGATCGAGATAACTGAACGCGGTACGGCGGTTATCTACGGACGCTCCGACTCAACGATCAACCGTGGCGGCGTTCGGATTGGAACCTCTGAGATCTACCGCTCCGTACTGCGCGAGGCTGGAATCGCCGATGCGCTTGTAGTCGACCTGCCGACCGACCAGTCAGGCGCCGAGAGCTCGATCCTTCTCTTCGTTGTGCTCGGTGACGGAGTCGAGTTGGACGACGCGATCGTCGATCGGATCCGCGGCGACCTGCGCAAGACATGTTCGCCGCGGCACGTTCCCGATCAGGTGATCGCGGTCCCGGCAGTGCCACGGACGATCAGCGGAAAGCTGCTCGAAGTGCCGGTCAAGCGAATTCTGATGGGAGCAGATCCCGAAAAAGTCGCTAGTCGCGGCTCGCTAGCCAACCCCGAATCGCTCGATTTGTTTATTGCCTTCGGCAACCGACGAGACCAGTAGCCTGAGGTTCCATGGGACGGCGGCGCCCTCCAGCGCCCACGTTCCGAAAGGAGCGGGTAATGGCGAAGAAGCTGCAGAAACAGAAAGGCCTGATTGTCGTCGGAACGAGGCCCGAGGCGATCAAAATGATCCCCGTAATTCAAGCGCTCCAAAAGTCCGATTTCTGCGAGCCGGTCGTCGTCGGGACCGGGCAACACAAAGCGATGGTCGACGACCTGTTTAAGCACGCCGGAATTGAGCAGGCAACCAACCTCGCGGCCGTCGGTGCCGGCGGCGCCGACCTCAACCTGCTTTGGACGCATGTGATCGACCGCTTCAACGACTTCGCGATGGCTGAATTTTCGGGCCTTCCGCTCGACCTACGCGAAGGGCCGCGTGCAGCCGGCGACCGGCCTCTATTCCTGATGGTTCATGGCGACACATCGTCATCTGCCTCGGCCGCCGTCGCCGCCTTTCACCTCAGAATTCCGGTAGTTCACGTTGAGGCTGGCCTACGCACGAACCTGACCTCATCGCCCTTCCCTGAAGAGATGAATCGCCAGCTGATCGGTTGCCTCGCTTGTCTACATCTTGCGCCAACCGATCAAAATGCGCAGAATCTGATTCGCGAGCAGATCGACAAGCAGACAATCTTCGTAACCGGCAACACCGGCATCGACGCGCTGATCTGGGCCGGAGCGCTCGAGCTTCCTTTCGATCAGCCCGAGATTGCGGAGCTCTACGACGGCGATTCCAAGATCGTGCTCGTAACGGCACACCGCCGAGAGAACTGGGGCGGTGGTTTGGCGGCGATCGGGGAGGGCGTGAGGCGGCTCGCCGACAGCCACCCAGAGGTCTCCTTCATCGCGCCGCTACACCCCAATCCAACCGTTCGCGAGGAGCTCGGCACGATTCTTGAGGGCTGCGCCAACGTTCTGACCTGCGAGCCGCTCGACTACGGTCAGTTTGCTCGCCTGCTGGGGCGATGCTACTTCGTAATCACCGACTCTGGTGGTATCCAGGAGGAGGCGCCGGCGCTTGGCAAACCGGTTCTCGTAGCGCGCGAAACGACAGAACGGACCGAGGGCGTTTACGCCGGGACGCTCGAACTAGTTGGGACGAATCCCGACCTGATCGAGGCGGCTGGCGCCCGGCTGCTCGACGACGAGGCCGAATACACGAAGATGTCAACGGCGCAGAACCCTTACGGCGACGGCCATGCCGCTGAGAGGATTGTCGCAGCGGCAGCCTCAATCGTCGCCGGCGGGCCTCTCGCTGAGCCATTTGGCCCCGGGTACTCACGCGCGGCGGTGCTAGCCGCGGCTGGCATGCCAGTTGAGCTTAGGCACCATCAGGCCGGGTACTTCACGCTTGACGTTGACGATTCGGCCAGCACCGCCCGGTGAGCGCTGGAGGCTCTCTGCTCGCAGCACTGCTTTACCCGGGCGTGCCACTCTTTTGGAGCGTCTGGTTCACGCTGACGCTTGTGATCGTGCTCTATCAGTTCTGCTGGAAGATCTTTCTTTTTAGACGTTCGCGGCGCTGGCAGAAGAGCCTCCTGGCGCTCGGCCGCGACGAAGGCGGTGAAGCTAGCCGCGATCAGTTCTACTGGGTCTTTATGGTGCCGGCGCTGAACGAGGAGGTAACAATTATCGACAGCATCGAGCGGCTCGAGCAGGTCGAAGCCAAGTACAAGCGGATCATCGTGATTGACGACGGTTCTGAAGATCAAACCTCCGAGCTGCTGGCGGCACAGAATCGTCCCAACCTGCAGGTCGTCTCGCGGCGGCTGCCAGATGCTCAGAAAGGTAAGGCGGCCGCACTCAACGCGGGTTTCATCGAACTGCTGAAAACGGTCGAAGAATTTGGTTGGCCGCGCGAGCGCGTGATCGTCACGATCGTCGATGCCGACGGCAGGATCGACGTAGATGGGCCGCGCTACGTTAGCCAGCATTTTGAGGACCCGCGCGTCGGCGGCGTTCAAATGTTGGTTCGCATTTACAACCTTCGCGGTGCGCTGACGTGGGCCCAGAATCGCGAGTTCAAAACATTCGGTTACCTCTACCAGGCTGCGCGATCAAGCTGGGGAGGCGCCTACATGGGCGGCAACGGTCAGATGAACCGCTTAACGGCGCTAGAGCAGGTCGCAACGCCGGAGGGCCCTTGGCGTGATCGACTTACCGAGGACCAAGACATCGGCCTGCGACTGCTCGCCAATGGCTGGCTCGGGAGGCAGGAGCTGCGCGCACGAATTTCGCAGCAGGGGCTCAACTCGCTGCGCGCGCTGATCCGCCAGCGAGTTCGCTGGTCGATGGGAAACCTGCAGACGCTGTCAATGACGGGAGCCTTAGTTCGCGGCAAGATCCCGCTGGTGGGCAGGGCCGAGATCGTCAACTTCCTCTTCATGCCTTTCATGCAGGCCGCTGCGGGGGTGGCTTCGCTTGGCACTGTCTACGTGCTCGTCTCCGGCTCAGTTGAGTTAATTCCAAACGGCGAAACAAGCGAAGCCGCAATCGTCGTCGCGACCGCTTACATACTGTCGGTCGGCGGGGTCGTTTTAGCAAGCCTCGCCGATGCCCATCATCGTGGGCCGCTCGCCTACCTCAGATCATTTGCCGAGGCCAATCTGTTCATCCTTTACACATGGCTGATGTGGCCTGTCTTGATAATTGCCTCGTACCGAATCCTGCGCCATCAAACGAGTTGGGCTAAGACCGACCGCGAGTCGCTTGAGCCACCTTCGGCGGCGACCCCTAGTAGCCGCTAGGTCTCGTCCTCACCGAGTTCAAAATGGGGCTGCTGCTGAGCCTGCTCGCCGGCTTCAATCACGCCGAGCAGCTCGCCGACGCGGCAGACCAGCAGTCGCTCCTCTTCAACCTCGACCCAGACACCAGCCGAGGCGGGGAAGACGACGTGGTCTCCGGGCGCGACGGGCATCTCGACGCCGGCCGACTGCCACCAGTCAATGCCGAGCCCAATCGAGAGAACGATCCCGTGCTGGGGCGGCGGCTCATTGTCACCGGGAGCGACGAGCAGGCCCGAGCGACGGAATCGTTCGGGTTCAAGTTCTTTAATGACGACCCTGTCGAAGAGCGGCCTCAGTTGCTGACGCATGCCTTAATTGTAGGTCAGTGGTTCTTTGCCGCCACCGACGCGTATATTTCCGGCTCACGATGGAGATCTCGAGGATTGATAAGGCAGAAGGGTTCATAACCGACGACGGCTCGACGATTCACGAGCTGGCCGGCCGCGTCAGCTTGGCTACGGTCAACCAAAGCCTCGCGCAAGCGACGCTTGAGGTCGGCGGCGAAACGACTGAGCACTTTCACATTGAGGCCGAGGAGATCTACTACCTAACCGCGGGCTCGGGCCGTCTGCGCGTCGGCGAGGACGAGTCCGAGGTCAAGGCTGGCGACTGCATCGTTATCGCGCCCGGCACGCCGCACAAGCTCTGGAACACAGCCGACGTGCCGCTCACGTTGCTCTGCTGCTGCTCGCCGCCGTATCGCCACGA
>JAEMTR010000058.1 GCA_016462245.1 Solirubrobacteraceae bacterium | reverse complement strand
GCAGGCTCGTCGGCAGCAGCTTGCTCAGCGGGAGCTTCGTCGGCAGCAGCTTCCTCTACCGGAGCGTCGGCGACGACCTCCTCGGCGGGAGTCTCTTCTTCTGGAGTTTCGGGCTCTGTCGTCTCGTCGGTCATCTCTAGCGGATCTTTTCTGGGTCGATGCCGCGCTCACGCGCGACGGTCAGGGTGCGGGCAAGTTCGCGCTTCGCGCTCTTCAGGCCGGCCGTGTTCTCAAGCTCGCCACCGGCGTGCTGGAAGCGAAGGCCAAAGAGCGTCAAGCGGGCAGCGCGGACGCGGCCTTCAAGCTCATCGGTGGTGCAATCGCGCAAGTGGTCGGTGGCGGCCATTAGACGTCGTCCTCTCGCGTGACAACCTTGCTGCGCATCGGCAGCTTGCGCGCGGCCAGGCGGAGAGCGTTGCGGGCCAAGTCGTCAGGCACGCCGGCCAGCTCAAACATCACGCGGCCTGGCTTGACGACGGCGACCCAGCCTTCAGGCGAGCCCTTACCGGAACCCATCCGAGTTTCAGCAGGCTTCTTCGTGAAAGGCTTGTCCGGGAAGACGTTGATCCAAACCTTGCCGCCACGCTTGATTTCGCGCGTCATCGCGACACGGGCAGCTTCGATCTGACGGTTCGTCAGCTGGGCGTGCTCAAGCGACTTGAGGCCGTAATCGCCAAACTGAACTGAGGTCTGGGCGCGCGAATAGCCGCGGCTGCGACCACGCATCACCTTGCGGTGCTTAACGCGCTTAGGAGCGAGCATCAGGCACCGCCTCCACGCGGCCCACGGCCACGGCCACGGCCCCCGTCGCCGCCACGATCGTCACGGCCACCTGCGCCGCCGGCGGTCGCTGGGCCTTCGAGGTCGGTTAGGTCGACGCCGGTGAATCCCTCAGGCATGATCTCGCCCTTGTTAATCCAGCACTTAACGCCGATCCGGCCGAAAGTTGTGCGGGCTTCAGCGAAGCCGTAGTCGATGTCGGCGCGCAGCGTGTGCAGCGGCACGCGACCATCGGAGTAGCTCTCAGAGCGGGCCATCTCAGCGCCGCCGAGGCGTCCACCGACCTGAATCTTGCAGCCCTTGGCGCCTGAGCGCATCGCGCTCGTTAGCGCGCGCTTCATTGCGCGGCGGAAGGCAACGCGGTTTTGCAGCTGCTCGGCGACCGACTGAGCGACCAACGCTGCGTCGAGCTCAGGGCGCTTGATCTCAAGAATGTTGACCTTGACCGACTTGCCGGTGATCTGGTGCAGGTCACGGCGCAGCGAATCAACCTCAACGCCGGACTTGCCGATCACGATGCCGGGGCGCGCAGTGTGAATGTTGACCTCAACCTCGTTCGCGTCCTTGCGGATCGTGATCTTCGAAATGCCAGCGTGGGCCAGCTTATTTTCGATGTGGGCGCGGATCGCGACGTCTTCGGCCAAGTACTCAGCAAAGTTGCGTTCGCTGAACCAGTGCGACTTCCAATCGTGGATGTAGCCGACGCGCATCGACTCGGGGTGAACCTTCTGTCCCATAGTCCTCAGTTACTCCTTTGGCGTCAGCGAGATTGAAAGGTGGCTGGTGCGCTTATGAATCGCTGAAGCACGGCCCATCGCCCGCGGGCGGAAGCGCTTCAACGTCGGACCCTCATCGGCCTGGACCGAAAGGATGCGCAGGTTTTCTCCATCAAGTTCAAGGTTGTGCTCGGCGTTTGCGACCGCCGATTCGAGCAGCTTCTGCCAATCACCGGCAACGTCGCGCGGCGTGTGGGCGAGAATCATCCGCGCTTCGGTGACCGAATGGCCGCGAATGTGATCGCAGACGAGGCGAGCCTTGCGCGCCGAGGTGCGCACGTAACGGGCGTGGGCCTTGATTACCGGCGGGTTCTCAGGGTCATAAGCGGGGATTACACGCTTCGGCTTCTCTTCGACCTCGTCCTTGGCCTTGGCCTTCGACTTCTTCTCAGCCTTCGGCTTCTCTTCAGCCTCGGCCTTCGGCTCCTCCGCGACCTCGACGTCGGCCTCTACCTCAGCCTCATCGGTGGTCTCTTCGGCGCCGGCCTCAGTCTTCGGAGCATCGTCCTTGGCTTTCGTGCGGCGCAGGCGGCGCTTCGGCTTCTCTTCCACCTCTGCCTCGTCCTTCTTAGGATCGTCAGCCATAGCTAACGCACCTGCCCGGAGCCAAGATGGCCTCGATATGTACGCGTCGGCGCGAACTCGCCGAGCTTGTGGCCAACCATCGATTCGTTGACGAAGACTGGGATGTGCTTGCGGCCATCATGGACGGCGATCGTGTGGCCGACCATCTCAGGGAAGATCGTCGAGGTGCGCGACCAAGTCTTGAGCATCGTTTTGTCGCCGCTTTCGTTCATCTTGATGATCCGCCCCATTAGGCGCTCCTCAACGAACGGGCCCTTCTTACTTGAGCGACTCATCGATTACCCTTGCCGCGGCGACGGCCACGGATGATGTCCTTGTCGGAAGCCTTGTGCTTCTTACGTGTGCGGTAGCCGAGTGTCGGCACGCCCCATGGCGTAACCGGGTGACGGCCCGCAGTCGTTGAGCCCTCGCCGCCGCCGTGCGGGTGGTCGACCGGGTTCATTGCCGTGCCGCGCGTCTGTGGGCGGACGCCCATGTGGCGCTTGCGGCCGGCCTTGCCAACCTTGACGTTCTGGTGGTCTGAGTTGCCGATCGAACCGACCGTTGCGCGGCATTCGCTACGCACGAGGCGCATCTCACCGGAAGGCAGACGCAGCGTCGCCTGATCGTTCTCCTTCGCCATCAGCTGGATCGAAGCTCCGGCCGAACGGCCGATCTGGCCACCGCGGCCAGGCTGAAGCTCAACGTTGTGGACGACGGTGCCGAGCGGCATGTCAACGAGCGCGAGGCAGTTGCCGACGGCGATCTCGGCGCCGGGGCCGGACTGAACCATCATTCCAACCGTCAGGCGGCTGGGAGCGAGGATGTAGGCCTTCTCACCGTCGAGGTAATGCAACAGGGCGATGTAAGCGCTGCGGTTGGGGTCGTATTCGATCGCGGCGACCTTGGCCGGGACTCCGTCCTTGCGACGCTTAAAGTCGATCTTGCGGTAGAGACGCTTGGCGCCGCCACCACGATGGCGCGAGGTCTTGCGGCCGCGAGCGTTACGGCCACCGCTCTTCGTCAGACCCTCAACGAGGCTTTTTTCCGGCTCGTCGCGAGTGATCTCAGCGAAGTCGGCGTAGGTCGAGAAACGACGACCAGGGCTGGTTGGCTTTGGCTTACGAATCGCCATTACTCGACACCCTCAGCTAGCCCTTGGAAGATTGGGATCTGCTCGCCCGCGCGGACCTGAACCATTGCCTTCTTCCAAGTGCGAGTGCGGCCAGCGGTATAACCGCGGCGCTTCGGCTTCGACTTGACCGAGAGCGTGCGGACCTCTTCAACGTGAACGTCAAAGAGCGCCTCAACCGCTTCGCGGATCTGAGTCTTGTGAGCGTCGGGATGGACGCGGAAGGTGTAGCGGCCGTTGGAGGCGAGCACGTAGCTCTTCTCGCTAACAACCGGGCGGATGATTACCTGTGTGTGGTCCATCTCAGGCAGCCTCCCCCGTGCGCTCGGCCGAGAGGCGACCGCTCAACTCGTCAAGGCCAACTTGGCTGATGATCAGTCGCGCAGCGTTCACGATGTCGGCAACGCCAGCCTCTGACGCTGCCAGCACGTTGACGCGATCGATGTTGCGGAAAGAGAGAGCGATGTTCGCCTGATCGGCGCCAACGACGACGAGAACTGAGCCGGTCGAGCCCCAGTCCTTCAGCATCTTCGCGGCCTGCTTAGTCGAAGGCGTAGAGAAGGCGGCAGGATCAACGCCGGCGAGCGAACCGCGGTCGCCGTGAAGCGAGAGCGCGCTGCGTAGAGCGGCGCGACGCTCCTTGCGGTTGACCTTGAAGGTGTAGGAGCGCGGCTGTGGGCCGAAAGTGACGCCACCGCCGGTCCAGATTGGCGAACGCGATGAGCCGGCGCGGGCGCGGCCGGTGCCCTTCTGGCGCCACGGCTTGGCGCCACCGCCGGATACGAGGCCTCGCGTCTTCGTCGCAGCTGTGCCGCGGCGGCGAGCGTTCAGCTCAGCGCGAACCGATTCGTGGATCAAAGACTTGTTCAGCCCAGCGCCGAAGACTGCATCGTCGAGCTTGAGCTTCGTTGTGGCGCCGAGAATCGGAGCGTCAGCCATCGCTACGCACCTCGACCAAAGCACCGGGAGCGCCGGGAACGGCGCCGCGCAGAAGAATCAGGTTGTCGGCGGCGTCAACGCGGACGATCGTCAGGCCGCGCTGCGTTGCGCGCTTGTTGCCCATCTGGCCCGGGCCGCGGATGCCCTTAAAGACGCGAGCCGGCCAAGCCGACGCGCCGATCGAACCTGGGGCACGAACATTGTGCGAGCCGTGCGACGACGGACCGCGGCTGAAGTTATGGCGCTTGATCGTTCCCTGGAAGCCCTTGCCCTTCGAAACGCCAGCAACCTTGACCTTGTCACCAGCTTCGAAAGTATCGGCCGTGACGGTGTCACCGACGTTCAGCTCGCCGCGCTCATCGCGGAACTCAACAAGGTGCTTGTAGGCGCCGACCTTGGCGGCCGCCAAGTGGCCCAGCTCAGGCTTGCTGAGGTGCTTCTCCTTCGTCTCACCGAATGCGAGCTGGACGGCGTCGTAGCCATCGTCGTCGCTGCTGCGAACCGCCGTCACTGGGCAGGGCCCTGCCTCAAGCACGGTGACGCGCTCAACGCGGCCATCATCCATGAAGAGTTGGGTCATACCGAGCTTCTTGGCGAGGATCGCGGCCATCGAAATGCCTAACCTGCGAGCCGGATCTCGATGTCAACGCCGGCTGGCAGTTGATCGAGGCGCTGAAGCGAGTCAACGGTCTTGGGAGTCGGCTGATGAATGTCAATCAGACGCTTGTGGGTGCGGATCTCGAAGTGCTCGCGCGAGTCCTTGTCCTTAAACGGCGAGCGGATCACGCAGTAGACGTTCTTTTCGGTCGGCAGTGGAACCGGTCCGGTCACCGACGC
Organism: Solirubrobacteraceae bacterium; assembly: GCA_016462245.1. Lineage (GTDB taxonomy): Bacteria > Actinomycetota > Thermoleophilia > Solirubrobacterales > Solirubrobacteraceae > F1-60-MAGs163. The sequence goes on along the minus strand of JAEMTR010000058.1, from coordinate 3,022 downwards.
GCCGGTGCGCGTGGCCGTTTCAACGATCTCCTTGGCCGCCGTCTCGATTGCCGAGTGGTCGTAGGCCTTGAGCCGGATCCGAATCTTATTTTGTGTTGCGACTGCCATTTTGTTTGGTACTGATTTCCTCTGTTTGTGCTGCGGATTACTTGTCGCTACTGACGGCCGAAAAGGGCGAAGGCTCTAACGAGCGCGCTTCGCCCTACAGGCTGCGTTGGTCGTATCTGATGAAAAACGCGACTGGGCGGGCCCTGCACTTGTTGCAGAGCACCGCCCTGTTCACGGGTTACTCGATGATGTCGGTCACAACTCCTGAGCCGACAGTACGGCCGCCTTCGCGAATAGCGAAGCGCAGGCCCTGATCCATCGCGATCGGCTGAATCAGCTCGATCTCCATAGCGACGTTGTCACCAGGCATGACCATCTCGACCCCTTCGGGCAGATGGGCTGAACCGGTTACATCGGTCGTACGGAAGTAGAACTGCGGCCGGTAGCCGGTGAAGAAAGGAGTGTGACGACCACCCTCTTCCTTCTTCAGCACGTAGACCTCAGCCTTGAACTTGGTGTGCGGAGTGATTGAGCCCGGCTTGCAGAGAACCTGGCCGCGCTGAATCTCCTCGCGGTCGGTACCACGCAGCAGGCAGCCAACGTTGTCGCCGGCCTGGCCGTCGTCGAGCAACTTACGGAACATCTCGACGCCGGTGATGACGGTCTTGGTCGTGTCGGTGATGCCCACGATCTCGACCTCATCGCCGGTCTTAACGACGCCCTGCTCGATGCGGCCGGTGGCCACGGTTCCACGACCGGTGATCGAGAAGACATCCTCAACCGGCATCAGGAACGGCTTATCGAGCTCACGGACTGGCTGTGGGATGTAATCGTCGAGCGCAGCTGCCAGCTCGATGATCTTCTCCTTGTAAGCCTCATCGCCCTCCAGCGCCTTCAGCGCTGAACCGGTGACGAATGGCACGTCGTCGCCCGGGAAGTCGTACTCGTTGAGCAGATCCCGAACTTCGACCTCGACGAGCTCAAGCAGCTCATCGTCGTCGACCATGTCGGCCTTGTTGAGGAAGACAACAATGTACGGGACGCCAACCTGACGGGCGAGCAGAATGTGCTCGCGAGTCTGGGGCATCGGGCCATCGGCTGCCGACACAACGAGGATTGCCCCGTCCATCTGCGCGGCACCGGTGATCATGTTCTTCACATAGTCAGCGTGGCCCGGGCAGTCAACGTGGGCGTAATGGCGGTTCTCGGTCTCGTATTCAACGTGTGAGGTTGCGATCGTAATGCCGCGTTCCTTCTCCTCAGGGGCGTTGTCGATCTCCGTGAAGCTTTTGGCTTCTCCGCCGGACTTTTCAGCCAACACCGTGGTGATGGCTGCGGTCAACGTGGTCTTGCCATGGTCGATATGACCAATGGTTCCGACGTTCACGTGGGGTTTGTCGCGTTCGAACTTCTCCTTAGACACCGCTCTTTGCTCCTGTCTGTCTGTCGAATAGGCCCTGATGACCGTTTCCGGACGACCAGGGAAATCTAGCTAAATACGGCCGCTCACGCGTTCACGCAGCGACTACCTCGCCCGTCCTGTTCTCGACGATCTTCTCGGCGATGTTCGGGGGAACCTCTTCGTACCGTTCAAACTGCATCGTATAAGTAGCGCGGCCCTGGGTTGCAGAGCGCAAGTCAGTGGCGTAACCAAACATCTCGGAGAGCGGTGCGAAGGCGTCAACGACCTGCGCGTTGCCTCGCGGCTCCATTCCCTCGACGCGGCCACGGCGACGGTTGAGATCGCCGATCACGTCGCCCATGAACTCCTCGGGCGTGACGACTTCGACCTTGAAGATTGGCTCCAGCAGTACCGGCTTGGCGCGGCGAGCGGCCTCCTTGAAGGCGATCGAGCCAGCAACCTTGAAGGCGATCTCTGAAGAGTCGGTGTCGTGGTACTTGCCGTCGGTCAACGTGACGCGGATGTCAACCATCGGGTAACCGGCCTTGACGCCGTTGTCCATCGCCTCTTCGCAGCCCTTTTCGACAGCGCCGATGAACTCCGACGGAACCGAGCCGCCCTTGATCGCGCTGACGAACTCAAAGCCAACACCCGGAGCAGGCTCCATGTTGATGTAGACGACGCCGTACTGGCCGGAGCCGCCGGTCTGACGGATGAACTTGCCTTCGATCTTCTCGGCCGTGCCGCGCACCGTCTCGCGATAGGAGACCTGCGGCTTGCCGACGTTGGCCTCAACGTTGAACTCGCGGCGCATGCGGTCAACGAGAACCTCAAGGTGAAGCTCGCCCATGCCTGAGATCTCGGTCTGGCCGGTCTCTTCGTTGGTCTGGACTTGGAAAGTTGGGTCCTCTTCGGCGAGGCGGCCGAGCGCGACCGACATCTTCTCTTGGTCGGACTTCGTCTTCGGCTCAACGGCGACCTTGATTACCGGCTCGGGGAAAATGATTGTCTCAAGCTTGACCGGCTTGTCAGGCGCACAGAGCGTGTCACCGGTGACGATCTGCTTGATGCCAACGCCGGCTGCGATGTCGCCGGCGTAGACCTTCTCGAGCTCTTCGCGGTCATTGGCGTGCATCATCAGGATTCGGCCGACGCGCTCGGTCTTGCCGGAACCTACGTTGAGGACGCGGCCACCGGCTTCGAGCGTGCCGGAGTAAACGCGGAAGAAGGTCAGCTTGCCGACGAACGGGTCGGCCATGATCTTGAAGGCCAGAGCAGCAAATGGCTCTGAGTCGTCGGCGTTGCGGATAACGACCTCGTCGCTCTTAGGGTCGACGCCCTCGACCGGCGGAACGTCGAGCGGTGAAGGGAGGTAATCGATCACTGCATCGAGCAGCGGCTGGACGCCCTTGTTCTTGAACGACGAACCGCAAAGGACGGGTGTGAAGTGAATCCCCAGCGTGGCGGCGCGAATTGCGCGCTTGAGCACCTCGGCGGGAACGTCGGCCTCGTCGAGAATCAGCTCGACCAGCTCGTCGTCGTGGTTTGAGGCCTCTTCCAGCAGATGTTCAC
>JAEMTR010000231.1 GCA_016462245.1 Solirubrobacteraceae bacterium | reverse complement strand
ATCGCCTCAGTCACCTTCCGGCCGGGATCGGCGCCAAGGTCGAGAAGCTTGGCCCGCAGCTCAAGGAGTCATTGAAGGCGTTCTGGGCGCCGGGCCTATTCTGGGAAGAGCTCGACTGGGCCTACGTCGGAGTCGTCGACGGCCACGACGTCGCAGCCTTGCGCCAAGCGCTTGAGGCAGCGTTCGCTGCCGACCGCCCGGTCGTGGTTCACATCACGACCGTGAAGGGCAAGGGTTTCGCTCCAGCCGAAGAGGGTGGGCTCGAGGGGATGGAGAAGTGGCACGCCGCCAAGCCTGGCTCGATCGCCGACGGCGCGCCGGTCGCGAAGAAGAAGTCAGCTCCGGCCACGGATGCTCCAAAGCCTGCGCCGAGCTACACAGAGGTCTTTGGCAACGCGATCGTTAGCGAGGTTCGGGCTAATCGCCGTGTTGTCGGAATCACTGCCGCGATGAACTCAGGCACCGGGCTCAACATCCTCCAGGAGGCCGAACCCGATCACTACTTCGATGTCGGTATCGCAGAGCAACAGGCGGTGCTATTCGCTGCCGGCATGGCACTTGAGGGAGTGCGGCCGGTTTGCGCGATCTATTCGACATTCCTGCAGCGCGCATTCGACCAGATCGTCCACGACGTAGCGCTGCAGTCGCTTCCGGTCGTCTTTGCGATGGACCGTGCTGGGCTAGTCGGCGACGACGGGCCGACCCACCACGGAGTCTTTGACATCGCTTACCTGCGGCCGCTGCCGAACATGACGCTGATGGCGCCGCGAGATGAAGCGCAGCTCGTGCACATGCTGCACACCGCGATCGCGCACGAATCGGGCCCGGTCGCGCTGCGCTACCCGCGCGGCGAGGGCGTAGGCGTGCCGTTGCCTGACAAGCCGCAGCTGATCGAGATAGGCACCGGCGAGATTCTGCGCGAAGGCCGCAGCGTCGCCTTGCTCGGCTACGGCCTCGGCGTTGCGAAGGCGCTCGAGGCGGCAGACATCCTGGCCGAGGTGGGCATCGAGGTGACGGTTGCCGACGCGCGCTTCGCTAAGCCGCTCGACGCAGCGCTGCTCGCGCAGTTGGCGGCTGAGCACGATCTGCTCGTGACGGTCGAGGACGGCGTCCTGACCGGTGGTTTCGGCACCGGCGTCTGGGAGCACTACAACGAGGCTGGGATCCCAACGCCAAGGATGCTGCGGATCGGGCTGCCAGACCGCTACGTCACGCACGGTAAGCCAGCGCTGCTCTATGAAGAGGTCGGTTTGACCGGTGAGAAGATCGCTGAGCGGATCACGGCGCTAATCGGCGTCGGCAACGAAGTAATCAGCGAAGCCTGATCGATCCCCCAAAAAGAAACGACCCGCCAATTTGGCGAGCCGTTTCAGGAGGAGAGATACTTCTATGTGGGTCCAGCTCTTCAGTCGCTGCGGAGAATATGTTGCAAACGACTAAGCAGTACTGTGACGCAGAAGTGAGCGTTTGTGTGTGAGGAGCCGCACACAAGCTATGTGAGCTAAGGCACACAAACTGCCTCTTGGAATCGAGTGGATATAGCTTTCAACGCCACCTTGCCGTGTGCCTAGTCTGGTGCCCTACCGCCGCGTCTGGTGGTCCGGGCTGGTAGTTTAGATTTAGAGGTAGTTCTAAGTCATCTGTTGGCGCGCGACCTCGGTCGCCTCCACTGACTCTTGACAGACCAACGTTGTTTGGGATCGGGGATCAGTTGATGACGAGGGTTTTGGCTTTTGGTGGGGTTCGGTTTGTGTTGGCTGGCGCGTTGGCTTTTGCGCTCGCGGCGTGTTTTGTTGGCCGTGCTGAGGCTGCTTCGGTTTTCTCGTCTTCGTTTGCTGCGCCGGCCGTGTTTGCTAATTCGGCTGCGCCGGGTGCGCGGGTTGTTGCTGGTGATCGTGCTCTGACTCTTTCTTGGGGTGCTGTGAAGGGTGCTGGTGCGTATCGCGTTAGTTGGCGTGGGCGTGTTTTGAAGGGTGGTAAGCCAACTGCGGCGTGGTCAGCTAAGTGGCTGGGTTTGAAGGTGCGGAAGGCTTCAGCGCGTTCTTACAAGGCGACGCGGCTTGTTAATGGCCGTCAGTATCAGCTCAGGTTGGAGTCGAAGGCGAAGGCCAAGAAGTCGCGGTGGGTGGTGCGCTCGACGCGGGTGGCTAGCCCCAAAGCTCCTACTCCTACTCCTACTCCTACTCCTACTCCTACTCCTACTCCTACTCCTA
>JAEMTR010000230.1:1039-2214 GCA_016462245.1 Solirubrobacteraceae bacterium | reverse complement strand
TCAACCGCAGCAGCCTACGCGCCACGCCTCTACTGGTAGCGGCTTTGACGCTCGCTGCGCTGGCCAGCTTCGGTTGCGCGCCGCAGGTTGACGCGGCCTCAGCCAAATCAGTGGCGGTCACTGGCCTCGTTTACGGCGACAACAGCTTCGTGCTTTACGTCAACGGTCGCAAAGTCGCCTCCGACCCGATCGCCTTCAAGCCGTTCAACGTCGTCAAGGTCAGCTTCCGCGCGAGCTACCCGATGATCTTCGCGTTCAAGGGCATTGACTACGCCGACCCGACAACGGGCCTCGAGTACAACAACACGAAGGTCGGCGACGGTGGCCTGATCGCACGCTTCTCGAACGGAGTGGTCACCGGCAGCGGTTGGAAGGCGACGACGATCTCGCATGGTCCGACTGATCTGCCTAGCTGCCTCGCCGACCCGACCACCTGCAAGGTCATCAACAGGCCCGCTCCATCGAACTGGATGACCACGAGCGCTGCTTCGCGCTGGCCGGCCGCGAAGCTCTACACGGAGGCCGAGGTTCAGCCGCACGTTGACGGCTTTTCGGCGATGAAGTGGGGCAAGGCAAAGTTCATCTGGGGCGACAATCTCGTCACCGACAACACCGTCCTTCTGCGCAAGACAGTCACTCGCGCGGTCCCGGCGTCAGCTTCGACCGCGAGCGCCTCCACGGCGACGGCGAGTGCTTCGAGCGCCACTGCGAGCGCCACTGCGAGCGCCAGCGCCAGCGCGCAGCTAGGCAAGTACAACACCGGTAGCTGTGCGAAGCGCAAAGCGCTCTTCCCGCTGAAGAAGATCGGCGACCTCGTGAAGCTCTCCTGCAAGAGCGGCAAGCTTTACATCGCCTCAAACTCGCTGCCCCACCACGAAGTGCTGGTTGGAATCTCGAAGTGGAACCACAACGTCGCGCTCCCTCAGAACTACACTGGCTCCAACGCCTGGCACGTTCCACTGACTCCTGTCCGCTCAGCCTCGCCGGTCAGCACAATGCTCAGCAACAAAGCCTCCGGCGTGGCTCTCAATGGCGTGCCGATATTCGCGCCGACCCGCCAGGACGGCAGCTCCTACTCAGCGATGAATGATCCCTACTTGATCGGTGAGCTCGACAACTGCGGCGGCCACGCCGGCCGTGCTGAGGACTACCACTACCACTACGGATCTTCATGC
>JAEMTR010000230.1:0-1029 GCA_016462245.1 Solirubrobacteraceae bacterium | reverse complement strand
GATTGACGAGCTCGGCGGCCGCAGCGGCGAATTGGTCGGCTACGGCCTCGACGGCTACCCGATTCTTGGCCTGACCGAGCCGGATGGATCTGCCGTAAAGGGGCTCGACAATTGCCACGGGCATTACCAGAAGGGGCTCGGTTACCACTACCACCTGACTACCACTGCGCCCTACGTGATGAATTGCTACCACGGCAAAGTTGACACCAGCGCCCAGCCGTTCACGAACCCGATGCGCGGCCCTGACGCGCCCGGAATGGTTGGCACGATCACGGCCGCCAAGGCTGGGCTAACGAGCGGTTACGCCAGCTACCGCCACAGTGAAGGCGTCGGCAAGATGACCTGGACAAAGAACTCATCCGGCTGCTGGACGTTCACCTACACCAACTCTCCATCGGCCTACAAGGGCGTCTCAAGCGAGAGCGTCTGCGCCAAGTCGCCGCCGGCCAAAGCTTCCGCATCGGTGGCCTCCTCGAGCGCTGTGCTGAAAGTCGTCGGCACGAAAGTTGCGTCGATCACCAGCGCCGTCAAGACGCTCGCCTCAGCGCCAGCGTGGCTCTGCGCGCTGGGCGCTAACTCGAAGATTGCATGAGCGCGATGAGGCTCCGAAAGATCACACCACTGCGCAGCGGCCTAGCACTGGCCTGTGCGGCGCTAGCGACGGCGGCTGCGGTACTCGGCGGCCAGCCAGCCGCAGCCTCGGCGATGACGATCTCGAGCCCGGCAATGACCGCCGGCGGGACGCTGCCAACGCGCTTCACCTGCGACGGCAGCAGGACTTCGCCATCGGTCAGGTGGGCAAAGCCGCCAACCGGCACGAAGAGCTTCGCCGTCGTGATGCACGCTGCTGCTGGGCCGGCCCGTCCGGGCGACAAGCCTGGCGATTCAATCCACGCCTACCTAATTCGCTACCAGCTGCCGAGCACGCTGCGCGCGCTGGGCGAAGGGCAGACGACGGTCGGAATGTTCGGCGCGAACACGGTTGACGGCAAGAACAGCTATTCGTCGCCGTGCTCACAGGGCCCGGGC
>JAEMTR010000229.1 GCA_016462245.1 Solirubrobacteraceae bacterium | reverse complement strand
GATCGATCGCCTCGCAGATGAAGTCGGCCGGGAAGCGCTGCTCGAACTTCGCTTCGTTCTCAAACGGTGCGTGGTACTGAGCGAACGGCATCGCGCCTGAGTCGAACCACACGTCAACTACCTCAGGGACGCGCGCCATCGGCTCGCTGCACTGCGGGCAAGGGAAGCCAACATCATCGACATACGGCCGATGCGGATCGTCGATCAGCACTCCCGAGAGCTCTTCGAGCTGCTCGAACGAGCCGACGCACTCGGCGTGGCCGTTGGCGCAGCGCCAGATTGGCAGCGGCGTGCCCCAGTAGCGCTCGCGTGAGATCGCCCAGTCAACGTTGCCGCGCAGCCAGTCGCCGAAGCGCCCCTCCTTGATGTGCGGCGGGTGCCAGTCGATCGTCTCGTTGGCGGCCAGCATCTGGTCGCGGATCTGCGAGGTGGCGATGTACCAGGAAGGCTTGGCGTAGTAGAGCAGCGGCGTCGAGCAGCGCCAGCAGTGCGGGTAGGAGTGCTCGTACTTCTCGCTGCGCAGTAGCTTGCCGCGGGCTTTGAGGTCGGCTACAAGATCAGCGTCGCAGTCCTTGACGAAGCGCCCCTCATATGGACCGATCCGCTCGTCATAGGTGCCGTCGAGGCGGACCGGGTTAACGACGTTGAGGCCCGCCTGCTGGCCGAGGCGGTAGTCGTCCTCGCCAAAAGCGACGGCGGTGTGGACGAGGCCAGAGCCGTCTTGATCGGTTACGAAATCAGCGGCCAGCACGGTGTGGCCGCGCTCGCCCCAGTCGGCGGCGGTGATGAAATCGAATGGAGGCTCGTAGCTAGCGCCCTCCAGATCGGCGCCTGGGAAGCGGTCCAGAACCTCTGCTTCTTCGCCGAGCACGCGGCCGACGAGCGCCTCAGCAACGACCATCACCGCGTCGTCGCCGGGAAGCTTGGCGCGCACGTAGGTCAGCTTCGGATCAACGGCGACGGCGGCGTTGGAGACCAAAGTCCACGGCGTCGTGGTCCAGACGATCAGCTCGTCGCCGGCCTCCAGCGGAGCCTCGGCTTCGATCAGTGGGAAGCGGACGAAGACGCTGGCGTCGATCACGTCCTTGTAGCCCTGCGCGACCTCGTGCGAGGAGAGCGAAGTGCCGCAGCGCGGGCAGTAAGGGACGACCTTGTGGCCCTCGTAGAGCATCTCCTTGTCCCAGATCTGCTTCAGCGCCCACCAGACCGACTCGACGTAGCCGGAGTCGAGCGTGCGATAGGCATCGTCGAGATCGATCCAAAAACCGATCCGCTCGGTCAGGCGATCCCACTCGTCAAGGAAGGTGAAGACAGAGTCGCGGCACTTCTGGTTGAACTCGGCGATTCCGAACTCTTCAATCTCAGCCTTCGATGAGATTCCCAGCTCTTTCTCGACCGTGATCTCAACCGGCAGCCCGTGGCAGTCCCAGCCGCCCTTGCGCTCGACGTAGTGGCCCTGCATCGTTTTGTAGCGCGGGTAGATGTCCTTAAAGACGCGCGCCAGCACGTGGTGCGAGCCGGGCTTGCCGTTCGCGGTTGGCGGCCCTTCGTAGAAAACCCATGGCTCGGCGCCCTCGCGGCGGCGCAGAGATTCAGCGAAAACGTCGCGCTCACGCCAGCGCTCCAAGACCTGCTCTTCGAGTTCAGGGAATGAGGCGTTTGGATCTACTGGGCGTGGCAGCGAGGACATCGGGCGCTCCATTCTCGCAAGGCTGCGGCGGATCGGCGGCGCGCGGCGCGCTTCACGCCGCGAGCTTGCGACAGATCACTGCCAGCGAACGCTTCTCTTCCTCGTTCAAAACAGCGAAGGCGCGCTGCACGCGTTCGCTGTGTTCGGGAAAGCAGCGGTCAACTGTGGCGCGGCCGGAAGGCGTGAGGGCGACCAGCACGGTGCGGCGATCGATCGCCATTCGGCTGCGCGTCGCAAGGCCGCGGACGACGAGCGTGTCGATCAGCTCGGTCGCGTTGGCCTTCGAGGTTTGGAGGCGATGGCGCAGCGCGCGCAGCTCCAGCTCGCCGCCGGCGCTGACCAGCACAACGAGCACAAAGAACCCGCTCGCTGAGAGGCCCTCGCGCTCAAGATCGCCAGCTAAACGGCGCCTTACGTTCGCCTCGGCGTGAAGTAACGACTCCAGCGCGCGGTGCGCCAGAGGGTCGTCGGGAACGAGAGTCATGCAGGGCGAATCTTTCTCGCTGAGGCGGACGGAGCGGGGC
>JAEMTR010000228.1 GCA_016462245.1 Solirubrobacteraceae bacterium | reverse complement strand
CGCCAAAGGCCAATGACGAAGCGCAGAGCAGTGCGATCAATAGGTGGGCAGGTCGGGTCATTTGTTCCTCTCGTTTGCGGTTAATCCGCAGGGTCACGGCAAACCTACCTGCTGGCTCGGGGCGCGTGGCTAAACCGAGCGCATCATGCCGCCGTCAACGACCAAGGCGACGCCGGTGACGTAGCTGGCCTGCGCTGAGCAGAGGAAGGCAACCGCGGCGGCGAACTCCTCCGGGCTGCCAAGCCGGCCGGCGGGAATCTCTTCGCGCGCCATCTCGTCGGCGCCCTGGCGTGAGCCATAAAGCTCGTAGAGGCGGTCGGTCGCAATCCGGCCAGGCAGCACGCTGTTGAGCGTCACACCGTCACGGGCAACCTGGTGGGCGATCGTCTTGATCGCCGCCAGCGTCGCGGACCGGTTGGCGTTGCTGAGCATCAGGCCGGCTGCCGGCTCACGGATCGTCGTCGAACCAACGTTGACAATTCGGCCCCAGTTGCGCGAGCGCATGTTCGGCATCACTGCCTCGATGAACTTCAGCGGTGAGAGGACGAGGTCTTCGTAGGCGTCGTGCCACTGCTGGTCGCTGAAGCCGAGCGCGTTGGGGTCGAGCGGCGGGCCGCCAGTATTAGTCACGAGAATGTCGATTGGGCCGAGGAAGTGCTCGATCTCGTGGACGAGAACTGGGATCCCTTCAAGGTTGCCGCTGTCGTGGGCGAAGCCGGTCGCGCCGATCTGCTTGGCGGCCTTCTGGATGTGCTCCTCATCGCGTGAGGTGATCGCGACCTTCGCGCCTTCGGCGGCCAGAGTTTGGGCCACGGCAAGGCCTAGTCCCTTCGATGCTCCGGTTACGAGCGCTACGCGCCCTTCGATTCCAAGATCCATCAGATCTCGATCCTACGCGCCGCGAGCCCGCCGCACCAGAGCGCGAAGCAAATAATTGCGATTACCGCCCCAAGCCAGTGCGCGCCGAGCACGGTTGCAATCGCGCTCGGGATGCCTGCAAGCACGGCGCCAAGCCACGCTGGCGGCAGCGGAAGCTGAACCGCGAGCGCTGTGATCGTCGCCGCAACGACCCAGGCGAGCGGCCCGATCAGCCAGCCGAAGCTCTCGAATGCCGCGTGCGGCAGCAGCAGGCGGCTGATCAGCGCCAACACGCCGACAGCGACGAGTTGAATGATTCCCGCCCTCAGCGCTGCGGAAGTGTTGATTTTCATCAAGCTGATTGTGGCGGATCGTCGTCGGTGAGGATGATCAGGTCGGCCCGCTGGCGCGTCTGCTCGCGCTCGAACAGCGCCCGCTCCTGCTCCGCCCAGCTCTCCCAGTGCGGTGCGAATATTTCGCCGTCGCGCTCGAGCGCGCGCTGCTGGCGCAGTTCGGGCTCGGCGTCAAGCCAGATGATCATGCTGACGAACTCGGCCGCGGCGCGGCTGCCGCAGCCCGCGCCGTCGACGATCAGCGTCGCGCAGGCAGGCAGCTCCCGCGGCGCTCCTTCGCTACCGGAGCTCCAGTCCCACGGTCTAACCGTCGCCGCCAACCCTGCGCTCAGAGGCAGCAGAACGTCATCGACGAGCCGTTGCGCTCCCTCCGCGAGCCCATCCCAGCCGGGGTAGAGCTGGTCGGTGTTGAGCACCAACGCTTCGCCGAGCACTTCGGCGAGCTCGGTCGCAAGACTCGACTTGCCCGAGCCTGCCGGGCCATCGATCGCAATCACGCGGACGCCGCCTGCTGACGGTCGCAGCGCTCTGATCTGCTCCGCGAGTGCTGAGATCTCGATTGCCATCGCAGCGCCGCCGGTTATCCGCTGGGTAGGTAGTCGTTGGTGAAGAAGTTATTCCAGTCGGGCTCGCTCGCCAGCGGCTTGCCGTCATCTCCGGTCAGCAGCTTTGAGGAGTAGAGGAAGCTGCCGTATCTCTTCCAGATCGCCGCGTCGACCGGGCCGATCTTGCCGTCCACGCCCTCGTAATAGCCATCGTCCGCGAGCATCAATGCGCTCTGCTGCGCGAGCTTCGGGTCCTTGATCGTCTGTGGGTTCGCTTTGACGAGCAGCTCTGCCGCCTCGACTGGGTTCTCCTGCGCGTACTGGTAACCCTTCTGCGTTGCGGCGAGGAACTTCTTCGCTGTGTCTGGGTTCGCTTTCAAATACTTATCGCTCGATTCGATCACCGAGGAGTATTGGACCGGGAAGCCGTAGTCGGTGAACTCGAAGAAGCGCATCGGCTTGCCGAGCAGCTC
>JAEMTR010000057.1 GCA_016462245.1 Solirubrobacteraceae bacterium | reverse complement strand
CGGCCGCACTCGTAGATGTCGAGCTTTGGATCGGCCAGCACGCGGCGCTCCAGCGCCTCTTTGCTCATCAGCAGGATCTGCCCGATCGTCGCGCCCTTGCCGTTGCCGCCGAGCATCGGGTTGGCGGCGCGGTAGACGTTGGCCGATGCCAGCATCTTCCAGCCGTCAAGGATCGGTGTTGGGTCGATCCGTGGGGCTCCGGCGCCGGCCGGGCGGATCTCGAAGCGCAGGTGCGGTGGCTGAGCGATGCCAAGCTTCTTCGCGGCCCGCTGGCTGGCGCTGTCGTTGCGGTCTGCCGCCAGTGACGCGGCGCCGATGCGGCCGAGGATCGAGCCCGCAATCACCTGCGAACCTTTGCGCAGCGGCTTCAGCGCGACCTGGTCGCGGCGCAGCGAGTAGGGCGCGGCGAGGTAGCGCCCTAGCTGACCGGAGCTGACGGCCGCTGCCGACTGGCCGTCATCGGCGGCGCCGGTCGCGGCAACCTGCTGCGAGCCACCGGCGCTGTAGGAAGCTGGGCGCTGGGGCTCGGCGAAGAGCCGTTCCTTACCTGAAGCCGCTGCTCTTGGAGCGGCAGCTTCGCTGGCCGAGACCGAGGGCGCGGAGGAGGATGGCGCCTCGTCGTTGATCACCTTTACGGCGCTTGTGTCGGGGCGCGGAACTACATGCTGAGCTGCGACCGAATCGAGCTGGCCGTAGGTGTAGACGTTGCCGTAGACGTCGCGCATCTCAATAAAGTTGCCGAGCCGCTTTGAGCGGCCGATCCGCACGACTTCGCCATCTTGCACAGCGACCGCAGCCGCGCCGCTCTGGCCATAAATTGAGATCCCTTTGGCTGAACCCTTCGAGTAGCTGCTAGCGCCGGTGATCGGCGAGCGCCCCATCGTTAGCCCGCTCAGCGCGCTAATTAGGTCGGCCGGAAGCGCCGCGAGCGCCTTCGCGCGCTTGAGCACATCGGCGACGTACCAGTCAGCATGGTTGTAGGCGAAGAGTGCCTTCTCGATGCTGGTGTTCGCGCCCGAAGCCTTGAGGTAGCGGGCAGCAGCGAAGATCGCATCGACAGGGTTGTTCGGGTCTTTGACGCCGTCGTGGTTGGCGTCGACGCCGTAGCTCTCCCAAGTGCCTGGCATGAACTGCATCCAGCCCATTGCGCCGGCGCTCGATGTTGAAAGGTTGCGGCCGTAATCGGTTTCGATCTCGTTGATCGCGGCGAGGATCTCCCAACGGACTCCGTACTCAACGCCAGCTGCCTGATAGATCGGCAGCAGGAACGGTGGGATCCGCAGGCTGTCAAGAATGGCGTTTGAGACGTTGGCGAGCGGCGCCGCCATCAGCGGCGAGTCCAATCCGGCGAACGGAGAGGCGGCAATGTCGAGCTTGGTCTGTTCGTTGAGGCGCTGGCTCGCGCGCCTGCGCTCTTCGAGGAACAGCTTGGCTGCTTCGCGGCGCTTATCGGCAGCCGTTTGCTTCGGCGTCTTTGCCTTCGGTGGCTTCGTGACTTCGACCGTTCCCGGGACAGTGCCAAGGTCGCCCGGCGTCGTCGTCGTCGGAGTCGTCGGAGTCGTCGTAGGCGTAGTTGTAGTCGGCGTTGTGGCCGGCGTCGTCTCCGTCGAGGCCGCGCTTTCGGCGGCCCCTGCCGGCCCGGCGATCGCGGCTGCGACCGCGATTGCGGCTGCAGAGACTGTCGCTGCGTTTGTCGAGCGTCCCACTAGCTCTAGTTATACGGCAATCGAGCCCGGAAAGCACGCGATTGGTGTGAACATCCTGTTTTACCGAGTGCGGCTCTGAGCCGGAAAAGTCGGCGTTCAGCCGCGTCCCGCGCGGAGCATTATTCCCTCGAGCCGGTGCGCTGCCTGCTCGCAGGAATCGATGCTGCCTTCGATCCAGCTGAAGATGTCCTTCCAGCGGATCACGACCATCGGGTCGATGCCGCCGGTGAATAGCGCTGCCAGCGCGGCGCGGTGGAGTGTGTCGCCTTCGTTCTCGAGTCTGTGAATCTCAACTAGGGCAGGGTTAAGATCGGTTCCAGAGCGCAACGAGCGGAGCGCTACCGCGACCTGTTCGCAGGCGCCTACTAGCACCTCCGACATCTGCACGGCCTGCTCCATCGGTGCCTCCACGCCGTAGACGCCGAGCATGTCGCCGGTCTGTTCGGCGTAGTCAACAATGTCGTCAAGCGTCGTCGCCAGCGCGTAGCCGTCTTCGGCCGTCACAATCGAAGTCTTCTTCTGGCTGCCAAGTTGCACGATTAGGTCGTGCGTGATCCGGTCGCCCTCGTGTTCGAGCACGACTAGCTCACGCGCTAGCTCGGCGTGAATCGGGTAGTCGGCGATCAGGTCGCGCAGCACGATCGCCGTGCGCTCGATGTTGCGACCCGACTGCTCGAGCAGCGCGAGGACGGCGTCGTCACTTGATCCGGCTCGAAGAGGCATCGGCGGCAAACTACCGGTTTGGGCGACGTGGCAACGATTGAGCAGGCTTTCTTCACCACTCATTTACAGCGACTTCACCTCTCGTTAAAGAGTCGCAGGCAAGCAGCAATCACTATGCCATTCGTGACTTTGCATCAATCTGAAGGAGCTGACGGGCAAGTCTCAAGCGGCGTCTTCAGTTTTGGCCCGCTCGAGCTGCACCCAAGAGAGGGGTTGGCGTCGGCCGGCGGTGTAGCGCTGCACCTTTCGGTTCGTGAGTTTGGCCTGCTGGTCGAACTAGCACGCAACGATGGCAGGATCGTCCGCCGCGAGGAGCTTTACGAGAGCGTCTGGGGTGAGGCGCTGCGCCCTGGTGATCGAACGGTCGACGTTTACGTTCGTCGTTTGCGCGTTAAGTTGAAAAAGGTATTGCCCGATTGGTCGTTCATACATACCCACGTTGGCTTCGGATACCGCTTTGCTCCGGCAAATCAATTTGAAGCTGGCGACGCGGCGCCAAACCGGGCCTTCTAGGCGGAGTCCGCCGCGCCTTCCATACTCTTCGCCTACACGGCGATCTCAGGAGTATGAAAAGTGCCACAGCGGTTTATCTCTCTAATCATCTGTTCGGCGATTGTTCTGGGTCTAGGCGCATGCGGCGCCAAGAGCACCGCCGGTCTACTGACCGTGCGCGGGCGCGTCGCCGTCGACGGTTCCAAGTCGATGCAGCCTTTCAACCTCAAGGCCGAAATTGTCTTTCGCAACTTCCCCGGCGATGAGGACACCTCGGTTGAGACCTCTGGCGACAGTGTCGCCTTGAAGCGGCTTTGCGCCGGTGAAATCGACATTGCCTCTGTCGCTCGCGAGATCACTGCCGCCGAGAGCCGTGCCTGCGCAAAGAATGGGGTTGATCTTCAGCGCGTGATGATCGCCCACCAAGCCGCAGTTTTAGTCACCAACCGCTCACTGGCGATCCCCTGCTTGAAAGACTCCCAGCTCAACCTGCTCTGGCAGCGCGGGTCGAAGATCGATAACTATCGTCAACTGGGGAGCGGATTGCCGCAGGCGCCCGTGTCGCTCTTCGGTCCGACCGAATCGTCGGCTGCATTTCAGCTCTTTACCTCATCGATCACAGGGCAGGCCGGCGATTCGAGGGGCGACTACAAAAAGTTCATCTATCCACAAGGCCCGGCGATGATCGCCGCGGTTGCCGCCGATCAAGACGCGCTCGGCTATTTCGACTACGCATGGGTTCGTGACCAGCTCGGCCAGGTCGGGCAAGTCGCCGTCGATGCTGGAGATGGCTGCGTTGCACCTACGTTGGCTGCGATTCAGGACGGCAGCTATCAGCTCTCCCGCCCTCTCTACTACTACTTTGACCGCGCCAAGTCAGGGCAGCTATCTGCGGTGGGAACCTTCGTCGAAATTACGATTGCCAACGCCACGCTCTTCGCCAATCGCTACTTCCTCGTTCCGCTGACGGCGGAACAGATAGTCACTGAGCGCGTCAACTGGCTCAAGCAGACAGGGCGCTACAAGCGATCCGCTGGCTGAGTAGCGAAGTTTTCAGAGCCTTCCACGACCTGTGCAGATGATCTAGTGGCCGCTGCGACAGGCTGCAGCTTAAGTGGTAACCCGCAATTTCATAGGAAGGTTACGTGGTAACTTGCAACTTTCGATAAGAAAGAGGCTTAATTTTATGCAGAAAAGATTGATGATCGCCGTTGTAGCTGGCGCTCTCGCCGTTGGCGTCACCGCCTGCGGAAGCAGCGACTCCAGCTCCAGCACAAGCAGCGTCTCCGGCGCTGTAGCCATCGACGGATCAAGCACCGTCTTCCCATTCGCCCAGGCTGCGGCCGAAGGCTTCCAAGCTGAGAACCCTGACGTCAAGATCACGGTCGGAGAGTCCGGCACCGGCGGCGGCTTCGAGAAGTTCTGCGCTGGAGAGATCGACATTGCTGACGCTTCACGGCCAATCGACGACGCCGACGAGGTACCGGTCTGCAAGAAGAACAACGTCGAGTACGCCCAGATTGAGGTTGCCAATGACGGCGTCGCGATCGTGACCAATCCGTCTCTGAAGATGGCTTGCCTGACGACCGACCAGCTAAACCAGCTCTGGAAGAAGGGCTCAACGGTCAGCAACTACAGCGAGCTAGGCGACGGCACGCCAGCTGGCGATGTTTCGCTTTACGGCCCAGGGACCGATTCGGGCACGTTCGACTTCTTCACTGAGGAGATCAATGGTGAGAAGGGCGATACGCGGACCGACTACCAGCCGTCCGAGGACGACAACGTTCTCGTTCAGGGCGTTGAGGGCGACAGCACGGCGCTCGGCTACTTCGGTTTCTCGTACTACGAGACCAATGCCGACAAGCTGAACCTAGTTGGCGTAGACGGCGGCGATGGTTGCATCAAGCCGTCGGTTGAGACGATTCAGAACGGCAGCTACAAGCCGCTCTCAAGGACGCTCTACATGTACGTCAACACGGCGTCACTGGCCGACAAGCCGCAGCTTAAGGCGTTCATGAATTACGCCGTTGACAATGCTGACGAGTCAGCTACGACAGCGCAGATTGTGCCGCTCACAGCAGAGCAGCTGACGACGGCTAAGGATGCACTCGCAAAGGCTGAAGGCAGCTAAGGGTTCGCCTTAGTGGCGATAGATTCAGTAGCCAGCGACGCAGCTGGGCCGAGCGCCGAATCGGTCTTCGGCCCAGCGCGGCGTCGCATTGGCGAGAAGGTGATCGCCGTCGTGCTCTTCTGCGCGGCGGCGACCTCGGTTGTGATCACGATCGGGATTGTGATCTCGTTGGCCGGCGAGACGCTGGCCTTCTTCGCTGACAAGGCGGTCAGCGTCAGCGGCTTCCTGACCGGCGCGCAGTGGACGCCGCTCTTCTCCGACCCGCAATTTGGAATTCGGCCGCTGGTTCAGGGAACGCTGATCATCACCGGGATCGCTCTCGTTGTGGCGATACCGCTGGGCATCGGCACGGCGGCGTTCCTAAGCGAATACGCCAGCCCGCGCCTGCGCTCGGCGCTGAAACCGATCCTTGAGCTTTTGGCCGGCGTGCCGACCGTTGTCTTCGGCTACTTCGCGCTGACCTTCTTCACTCCCTCGATTCTGAAAGGGCTTTTGGGGATGGACGTTTCGGTTTTCAACGGCCTAGCCGGCGGCATAATCGTTGGCGTCCTGATCGTGCCGACGGTCGCGTCGGTCGCTGAGGACGCTATGTCGGCCGTGCCGCAGAGTTTGCGTGAAGGTGCTTACGGGCTTGGCGCAAGCCGCCGGCAGGTGACGGTGCGGGTTGTTGTTCCCGCAGCGCTCTCCGGGATTACGGCCGGAATTGTGCTCGGCGCTTCGCGGGCGGTCGGTGAGACGATGGTTGTTCTAATCGCGGCCGGCCAAGTGCCGACGACCTCGCTTGATCCACGCGGCCCGATGGAGACGATGACGGCCTTCATCGGCGCGACCGGCAAAGGCGACGTGCCGACCGGCTCAACCGGTTACAAGGCGATCTTCGCCGTCGGCTTTGCGCTCTTTCTGATGACGCTGATTCTGAACGCGATCTCAATCCGCTTTGTTCGCCGCTACCGGCAGGTTTACGAATGACGACCAGAGCAGAAAGCTCACGCCCGGTCAGCGAAGTGCTTGGCGTTCCGCCAGCGGCGCACAAAGTGCGCGACAGAAGTTTCGTGCTACTGCTGGGAGCGCTGACGAGCGTTGCTCTGATCGTGCTCGCTGTTCTGCTGATCGACACCGCGATCGACGGCGTCCCGCAGCTAAGCCTCTCCTTTCTGACCAGCTTCCCCTCGGCCTTCCCGGCGAAGGCGGGGATCGAGTCAGCGATCACTGGAACGCTCTGGTTGATGGGCGTTGTGACGTTTGTGATTGTGCCGCTTGGCGTTGCAAGCGCGCTCTACCTCGAGGAGTTCGCCGACAACTCGCGCTGGTGGAACCGGATCATTGAGGTCAACATTCAGAACCTCGCCGCCGTGCCTTCGATCGTCTACGGAATCCTTGGCCTTGCCTACATCGTCCGCGGGCCGCTATCGCTTGGGCGCACCGTGCTTGCCGGCGGCCTAACGCTGGCGCTCGTTGTGCTTCCTGTCGTGATCATCACCGGCCGAGAGGCACTGCGAGCAGTGCCGCCGTCGATCAAAGAGGGAGCGCTGGCCCTGGGGGCCACTCGTTGGCAGGCGATCTGGCGGCAGATTCTTCCGGCCTCGATCCCTGGCATCGCGACCGGCGTGATCCTTTCGATCTCGCGCGCGATCGGCGAGACGGCGCCGCTAATCCTCGTCGGCGCCGCGACCTTCGTCGCCTTTAACCCGACCGGCCTCGACTCGCCATTTACTGCCTTGCCGCTGCAGATCTTCTCTTGGATCTCGCAGCCGAACGACGAGTTCCGCATGCTCGCAGCAGCGGCGATCATCGTTCTGCTCGTTCTGCTCGTGCTTCTTAACGCCGTAGCAATCAGGCTGCGCAATCGATACCAGCAGAGGTGGTAGTTATTTCACACGAAGATCCACTTCCGCGAAGTATGGTTGGCGATGTGAGCGACCTAGATCCCGCCTCCGATCCACGCGAGGAGCCAGCCTCGCGTGGGGTTCCCGGCCAGGTTCCAGCAGTGCCAGCCGGGCAAGTCCACGCGCCGATACCGGCAGTCGCTCACGATGACGTGATCGACGACGCGATCGAGAATCCTGTCTTTATTACCGAGAAGCTCTCCGTCAGCTACGGCACTTCGCCAGCCGTGCTTGACGTTTCGCTGCGCGTTCCTGAGAAGCAGATAACCGCATTCATCGGGCCTTCCGGCTGCGGCAAGTCAACGATCATTCGCTGCTTCAACCGGATGAACGACCTGATCCCTGCTGCGCGCGTTGAAGGAACTGTGCGCTACCACGGGGTTGACCTCTACGGCAACGAGATCGATTCGGTTCAGGTCCGCAAGCGGATCGGAATGGTCTTCCAGAAGCCGAACCCATTCCCCAAGTCGATCTACGACAACATCGCCTTCGGCCCGAAGGTCCTCGGGATGAAGGGCTCGATGGATCAGATTGTTGAGCAGGCGCTGCGCCGCGCTTCGCTTTGGGACGACGTCAAGGACCGCCTCAAGGACAACGCTTTCGGGATGTCCGGCGGCCAGCAGCAGCGGCTCTGCATCGCACGCGCGCTGGCGACCAACCCTGACGTGCTGCTGATGGACGAACCGTGCTCGGCGCTCGACCCAATCTCGACCGGCCGGATCGAAGATCTGATGCACGAACTGAAAGAGACTGTTTCGATCGTGATCGTCACCCACAACATGCAGCAGGCCGCGCGCGTCTCCGACCGCACCGCCTTCTTCATCGTTGACATGGGTTCCTCCGAGGAGGCGCGGATCGGGCGCCTCGTTGAGTACGGCCCGACCAGCCGAATCTTTACCAATCCGCACGACATTCGCACTGAGGAGTACGTCTCCGGGAAGTTCGGCTGATCCGGTGGAGCGCGAGAGTGCCCGGCCACAGTTCCACGATCAGCTAGTTCTGCTCGAAGAGCAGGCGCTAGGCGCGCTCGACATCGTCGTCGAGCAGATCGACCGCGTGATGGAAGCGCTCGAGAACCAGGACGTTGAGCTGGCGACCTTCGTGATTGCCGACGACGACCGGATCGACGGCCGCTACCTCGAGGTTCATCAGGGGATCCTCTCGCTGCTGGCGCTGCAGGCGCCGGTCGCCGGCGACCTGCGGCTAGTCGCCGCGCTGCTGCACCT
>JAEMTR010000227.1 GCA_016462245.1 Solirubrobacteraceae bacterium | reverse complement strand
GTAGCACTTCTCACCGCTGATAATCCAGCCGCCGTCAACCTCTTTGGCGTGCGTTCGCAGCGACGCTACGTCGGAGCCGGCATCGGGCTCAGTGATTCCCAGCGCAGCGATCTTCTCTCCCGTAATCGACGGCCGCACGTAGCGCTCGTGCTGATCATCGGTGCCGAACTTCCAAACCGGGGGAGTGGCGATCGCGACGTGCGCGCCAAGCCCTGCGGCAACGCCGGCCGAGCCGCAGGCCGCGAGTTCCTCCGCCAAGACCGCCTCGTGCAGCACGTCGCCGCCCTGGCCGCCGATCTCGGTCGGTTTGCTGAGGCCGAAGAAGCCGAGCTCGCCCATCCGCGGGAATAGCTCATTCGGGAACCAGCGCTCGCGCTCCCACTCGTCGGCGTTGGGCGCCAGCTCGGCCGCGACGAAGCGCCGCAGCGAGTCGCGCAGCTCGCCGTGTTCCTCGCCGAACGGCGGCATGATCTGCCGCGCCGACGGTTCCTGCGGCAGCCCTTTGGCGCCCATCTGCTGCTTAGAGGCCGTAGGAGCGCCCGATTACGTCGAGCATCACTTCGTCGGTGCCGGCGCCGATTCGGTTCAGCCGCATGTCGCGCCAAACGCGCTCAATGCCGTACTCCTTCATGTAGCCGGCGCCGCCGTGAATCTGGATGCACTCGTCGGCGACCTCGCAGGCGACGCGGGCTGAGAAGAGCTTCGCCATCGAAATCTCACGGACCGGGTACTCGCCATTCTGGAAGCGCCAAGCTGTCATGTAGGTCAGCTGACGGGCGGCCTCGAGCTTCGTTGCCATGTCGGCGAACTTGTGGCGGATCGCTTGGAAGTTGCCGATCTTGCGGCCGAATGCCTGGCGCTCGAGCGCGTACTCAAGCGTCTTGTCCATGCAGTGCTGAGCGCCTGCGACGCAGCCAGCGGCGCCGATCAGTCGCTCGCCCTGAAGCTCCCACATGATGTGGTAGAAGCCCTTGCCGACCTGCCCGAGCACGGCCGTCTCCGGCACGCGGACGTCCTGGAAGGCCAGCAGCGCCGTGTCGCTGGCGTGCATGCCGAGCTTCTCAAGCTTCTTCTCACGGATGACACCCGGTGAGTCCATCGGCACGAGGAAGAGCGTGAAGCCGTCGTAGCCGGCGTCGGCGTCGGTCTTCGTGACGAGCACGATCACGTCGGCGCGGTGGCCGTTAGTGATGTAGGTCTTCGAACCGTTGATCACGTACTCGTCGCCATCCTTGACGGCGCGCGTCTTGATCGCGGAGACGTCGGAGCCGGCGTCAGGCTCGGTGATGCCGAGGCAGAGAATCTTCTCGCCCTTGATTGCAGGCACAACCCACTCCTGCTTCTGCTCTTCGGTTCCGAAGGCGAGAATCGGAGGCATCGCCATGTCGGTGTGGACGGCGACCCCCATCGCCAGTCCGCCCGACTGCGCGTGCGTGATCGACTCAGCCAGCACCAGCGAGGTGTAGTAGTCGCCGCCTTGGCCGCCGTACTCCTCAGGCTTGTCGAGGCCAAGGAAGCCAAGCTCACCCATCCGCGTGAAAACGGAGTCAGGGAAGGTTGTCTCTTCCCACTCGTCGGCGTGCGGAGCGAGTTCCTTCTTGGCGAAGTTGCTGATCGACTCACGCAGCTGCTCGTGCTCATCGGTGAAGATGAAGTGAGAGCGCTTCTGATCAAAGTCTGGCTTGAGAACTGCGGATGTGGCGGCCACCTGATGCTCCTTCTTTGACGGGGTGTCTAAAAGTATCGCAGAGCGGTGAGCGGGCACAGGCCAGCGATGCGGCGTAGCCTTACCGCCATGACCGAAGAGATCGTTCTTTACTCAAGCGAAGACAAGATCGCGACGATCGCGCTGAACCAGCCCGATTCGCGTAACGCGCTCTCTGACGCGCTGCTCGACGCGCTGATCGCAGCCTTTGAGCGCGCGCGCGACGATGATGAGGTTGGCTGCGTCGTGCTCGCCAGCACGCATGAGAGCGTCTTCTCAGCCGGCGGCGACCTTGGCGGCTTCGCTGAGGAGCTCACGGCAGAGCAGCGCTACGAGCGGCTCGCCCGCTTCCCCGCCCTCTTTGAGTTGATCGGCACGCTCGGCAAGCCGACTATCTGCGCCGCCCGCGGCCACGTTCTCGCAGGGGCGCTTGGAATCGCGTTGGCCTGCGACCTTGTAGTCGCCAGCGAGAAGGCGACCTTCGGTACGCCGGAGCTGAACGTCGGAGTCTTCCCGTTCATGATCATGGCGCTGATCTAC
>JAEMTR010000226.1 GCA_016462245.1 Solirubrobacteraceae bacterium | reverse complement strand
GCGACGGCGCCCCTCCAGCGAAGCGACTTAGAGACCGACGATGACGGTCTTGGTCTCGAGGTAGTTGGAGAGGACCTCTTCGCCCATCTCTCGGCCCCAGCCGCTCTGCTTGAAGCCTCCGAATGGCAGCTCCGCACTAAAGACGTGGTAGGCATTTACGTGCACGGTGCCGGCCTTGATCTTGCTTGCCAGCTGGTGCGCCTTGGAGATGTCACGCGTCCACACACCGGCAGCCAGGCCGTAGTGCGAATCGTTGGCCTGGCGTGCGAGATCATCGACGTCGTCGAACGGCATCGCCGCGATTACCGGCCCGAAGATCTCTTCACGGACGATCGCGTGGCTGGCATCGGCGTCAACTAGCACCGTCGGCTCAACGAAGAAGCCGGGGCCGTCCACCATGTTGCCACCAACTGCGGCTCGGTTGCCTTCATCGATCCCGGTCTGCAGGTAACCGGCGACGCGGTCGAACTGCTCCTGCGAGACGAGCGGTCCCATCTCTGTTTCAGGGTCCATGCCATGACCGAGCTTGATGTTCGAAGCAGCGTCGCAGACGCCTTCGATCACGCGGTCGAACTGATCGGCCTGAACGTAGAGCCGTGAACCGGCGCTACAGACCTGACCTTGGTTGAAGAAGATCCCCGATGCGGCACCAGCGATTGCGGCGTCGATGTCGGCGTCGGAGAAGATCACGTTCGGCGACTTGCCACCGAGCTCAAGCGAAACACGCTTAAGGTTGCCGGAGGCGGCGTTAACGATCAGCTTGCCGACCTCGGTTGAACCGGTGAAGGCGACCTTGTCCACTCCTTCGTGTTGAGCCAGAGCCGCGCCGGCGTCACCGAAGCCTGTGACGACGTTGACGACTCCTGGCGGCAGGCCAGCCTCAAGCATCAGCTCGCCGAGGCGCAGCGCCGAAAGCGGCGTCTGCTCGGCCGGCTTGAGCACGACTGTGCAACCGGTCGCCAGCGCCGGGCCAAGCTTCCACGCCGCCATCAGCAGCGGGAAGTTCCACGGGATGATCTGGCCGACAACGCCGACCGGCTCACGGGTTGTGTAGGCGTGGAACTCAGCGCCCGGCATGTACGGCACGGAAGGGTTGATGACAGAGCCGTGGATCTTGCTCGCCCAGCCCGACATGTACCAGAAGAGATCGGCCGCTAGGGCGACGTCGGCGGCTAGCGCAACGCCATAAGGCTTGCCGTTGTCGAGCGTCTCCAGCGTTGCCAGCTCCTCAGCGTTCTCGATGATCAGATCGCCGATGCGGTGGATCACACGGCCGCGCTCCGATGGGTTCATCGTCGACCAAGGGCCGTCCTCGAGCGCGCTGCGCGCCGCCTTGACTGCGCGATCTACGTCCTCGCTACCGCCCTCGGCGACCATTGCCAGAACGTCGCCGGTGGCCGGATCTATCGATTCAAAGGTCTTGCCGCTGCTTGCCTCAAGCCACTCTCCGCCGATTAAAAGCTTGCGTGTGTCGCTTGAAACGTTGTGTTCGATTCCTGATGTCGTCGTTGTCATCTCTTGCTCCTTGGTTTATGGCCAAGCGCCTAGAGAGCGGGAGGCCGCGTCATCTCGATCTGCAACTGTGTGCCGAAGGACACAAAGTCACGGTACTCTGAGAAGGCTGGAATTGCAACGACCTCGAACGAGAAGTACCCCCAAGCGGAATCGAACCGCTGCTACCAGGATGAAAACCTGGCGTGCTAACCGCTACACCATGGGGGCTAGTGCGAGGGCGAAGTGTAGAGGCGGCGGCTGCTTCGAGGTCAGCTGAGGTCGAAGACGCGCTGCGCGTTCGCGCTGAGGAAGAGATCGCGCGTCTCGTCGTCAAGCTCCAGCGCGTCCAACCCAGCAAGCGCGGCCTGCGGCGTGACCATCGGGAAGTTCGATCCAAACAGCACCTTGTGGCGGCCGCTGCCGGTCTTCATGTAAGCCACGAGCTCCTGCGGAAGGCGCGCGAGCGTCCAAGCTGATGTATCGATGTAGACGTTGGCGTGCTTGCGCGCGACGGCAACCATCTCCTCGGTCCAGGGGTAGCCAGCGTGGCCGCAGACGATCACCAGCTCAGGGAAGTCGATCGCAATCTGATCGATGTAAGGAATCGGCCGGCCCGGCTCGCTCGGCATCAGCGGACCGGCGTGGCCGACCTGCGTGCAGAACGGCACGCCCAGCTCAACGCACTCGGCGTAGAGCGGGTAGTAGCGGCGGTCTGTTGGCGCTGCATCCCAGAGCCAAGGCAGCATCCTTAG
>JAEMTR010000225.1 GCA_016462245.1 Solirubrobacteraceae bacterium | reverse complement strand
CGTCACTTCACTTGGTAAAGTGGTTGGGTGGCTGTTGATCCCGAATGCCCCGTCTGTAGGACCGCTGACATCGTCTGCGCCAAGTGGACGCTGCTCGTCGTGCGTGAGCTCGACGAAGGTCGCTCGCGCTTCTGCGAGCTTGAGCGCTCGCTGACGGGGATCAGCCCGCGCACGCTTTCGCTGCGTCTGCGCGAGCTTGAGCAGGAGGGAATCGTTGAGCGCCAGCAGCTTCCGGAGCTGCCGCCGCGCGTTGAGTACGCGCTGACCGACAAGGGTCGCGCGCTGCTGCCGATGATCGAGGACATGCGCTGCTTCGGTGAGCAGTGGCTCGAAGGCGCAGCAGATACCGCTCTTGTTGCGCCGGGCGCTTAAGCGCCGCCGCCGCTGAGCGACGTTGACGCGAGGATCAGCGCTGCGGTGATCAGTGAACCGGTCATCACGCGCATCCGGAGCGGCGTCATGAAGCGACTGAGCTTTACGGCCGCAACCGAGCGAATGCCTGTCGCTGCCGCGCCCGCGCTTGCTGCTCCGATCATGCATTGAACGCACATACCCTCAGTAAAGCAGCCAGCAGCCAACCCGCGCGCAGCCTAGTGGGCGTGCTCGTGGCCGCCGGCGAGCGCTTCGGCCGGCACGCGGACGGCGAGAACCGCCGTCAGCGCCGTCGTAAGCGGCACGCTTGCCATCAGGGCGACTGAACCGATGATCGTCGCCACCAGCGGCTCGGCGAGCAGCTGGCCGTTGAGCGCGTCGCTGATTCCCACGTCGGCCGCTTCGAGCACCAGCAGCAGTGGCAGCAGAGTTCCGACATAGGCCATCACGAGCGTGTGGATCGTCGCTGCGAGGTGGTCGCGGCCGACCGTGAACCCTTCGTGGTAGAGCTCGCGAACGCCGAGCGCCGGGTTGCTTCGGCGGACGGCCATCACCGCTGAGGCCTGTGTTACAGCGGTATCGGTCAGCACGCCAAGCGCGCCGATCACCATTCCGGCCAGCACGATTCCCTGCAGTGAGATGCCTGCGACGTTGGCTTGGCTGAGGACTTGGGCATATTCGCCACCGCGGCCGTCGAGCTGCGTGCTTTCGAGCGCGAGGCTGCCCAGCAGCGTTGCCAGCAGCAGGCAGATGCCGATTCCCGTCGCCGCGGCGAGGCTCTGCGCGCTAAGTCCATAGGTCAGCCCAAGCGTGATGAACATCACCGCCATGCCGGCGACGACCGAGACTAGGACCGGCGACTCGCCGGCGAGGATTGCGGGGACGAGGAATGTTGTGATCAGGGCCACGCTGCAGAGCAGCCCGATCACGGCGAAGAAGCCTTGCCGGCGCGCAACAACAACGCCGATGATCGCGAAAGCAATCACCAGAAGGATCAGTTGCGTGCGGCGGTCAATGTCGACGAAGCCGTACTTCGCTGAGCCGGCCGGGGCTTGGGTATCGGTTGAGACTCGAATAGTCACGCCGGGATCGACCGACTGCGTCGCCTCCTCGGGGCCAAGCGTCAGGACAGCGATATCGCCCTTACCCGGCCCTTCGCTGATCGTCGCCGTCAGCTCGCGGCAGCGCTGACCGGCCGGGCCGCAGGGCGTGAGTGCGACGCTTTGGACTTCGGCGGCGACCGTTTTTCCGCCGAGTGCCTGGCTTGGTTCGGTTTCGTCCTTGGAAGGCCAAAGGGCGACCATCGCGACGACGGTCGCTATCAGCAGCGCGGCGGCTACGGCGGTCAGCGTTCGGCCGGCAGTGGAGGCTAGGAGTGCGCGCATCGGTCGCTGGCGGTGACGATGGCCGGGGTGGTCGCGCTCCGCGGCGCTCTGGTCTCTGGCCATTCAGCCATAGTTCGCCGCGCGCCCGGGCCGTCCTGCCGCAAGCGCGGGCTCAGAAAGACGCTACTGAGAATCATTCTTGATAAGCTCGAGCCGTGTTCGACCCGTTTGCGCTGCCATTCTTTCAGCGCGGAATCATTGAGATTCTGCTGCTGGCATCTGTTTCCGGCCTGCTTGGCGTCTGGATCGTGCTGCGCGGCTTGGCCTTCTACGCGCACGCCGTTGGCACCGCAGCCGTCCCCGGGCTGATCCTCGCCGACGGGCTTGGCTTCTCGGCAATCTTTGGAGCTTTTGGTGCGGCGCTTGTGATGGCGGCCTTGATCGCGCTGCTGCTGCGCCGGCGTTCGGTCGGCGGCGACAGCGCGACGGCGCTTGTGCTTGCCGGCGCGCTGGCGCTCGGCGTGATTCTCGCCAGTGACGTTTTTGGATC
>JAEMTR010000056.1 GCA_016462245.1 Solirubrobacteraceae bacterium | reverse complement strand
TCAGGCTGAACCCAACGCGTCGAAACGAAAGCCACACCATCTGTCGTCATAAGATCCAACCTCCGGCTTGAATGGGATACACGTCGGCAGGCTATCCCAAGGGCTGGTGCGGCGGCTAGCGTGGCGCTCGCGAGCTTGATCCTAAATCTGGCTGAAGCTTTCCTTCCCAGCTTGAAGCATCACTCTGCCGTGACGGCAAGCGTTGCGCCGACGCCAATGAACAGTTCTCAGTGGTGCTCTGAAGAGCTCGGAGCATCGGCCCCGAGCGTGCTGCGCATCTGGGCGATCTCCTCTTTTTGGGCGACCTGAATCGCCTCGGCAAGGGCGATTAGATCGGGATCCTGGCCCTTGGCGAGCTCAACCTTGCTCATCGCGACCGCCCCTTCGTGATGAGCAATCATCAACTTCAAAAATGCCTCGTCAAACCGATCCACCGTCTTGAGCGAGGCAGTGTCACCGCTCATGCCAGCCATGTGATCCGCCAGCCCCAGCGAGCCACGCTCGACGCTGGCTTTGGCGAGCCGCGTTTCGGCTGCCGTAAGTGCCTCGATCTCGACAGCCTGACTTTTGACGATATTTGCCGCCAGTTTGCGCACAAATGGACTCTCTCCGCGCTCCTGAGCAATTACGGCCATCTCAATTGCCGACTCGTGGTGGGGAATCATCTCCGCCGCGAAGGCGCGGTCGAGAGCCAGCCCTGAGCTGGTCGTCGCTGCCGTCGTTGCGGCGCCAGCCCCGTGATCGCCACCGTGCTCAGCGCAACCGACCGTCGTCGTCAAGGCTAACGCAGCGAACAGTACGAGACTGATCTTCTTCATCCTCATATGAACTGACTTTAGCTTGCCGTAGCCGGCGTCTATCGAATCCAAAGACTCCGGCGCGCCAGCTCTGACAGACGCACTCAAGACCTTGACACGGTTATGTCAAGGTTTCGCGTTTTTCTGCTAATCTTTGAGTCAATGCGGGACTATCTGGCGGCAATCAACGAGCGCGTCGTCGTCTTTGACGGCGGCATGGGCGCGACGCTTGAGCAGTTCGACCTCACATCCGAGGATTACGGCGGGCTCGCGGGCAAGTGCCATGAGGCGCTGATCCTCAACCGCCCCGACGTAATCGAGGGCGTTCACACTTCGATGGTCGAAGCCGGCGCAGAGGTTGTCGAGACCGACACCTTCCAGGCCAGCCGCCTGAAGCTCGAAGAGTGGGGTCTCGCCGAACACACACTGGAGATCAACCGCCGCGCCGGTGAGATCGCCCGCGCCGCCGTAGGCGAGGATCGCTTCGTCGCCGGCTCGATCGGACCAACCGGGCAGCTCCCCTCCTCCGATGATCCAACGCTCGGAGCGATCAGCTTCCGCGAACTGGTGACGATCTTCGAAGAGCAGGCGCGCGGACTACTCGAAGGCGGCGTTGACCTGCTGCTGATCGAAACAGCGCAGGACATCCTCGAAGTCAAGGCCGCGATCTTCGGCGCCCGCGAGGCGTTCGTCAGCGCCGGGCGCAGCGTGCCAATCCAAACATCGGTCTCGCTACTGCCAAACGGCGGCAAGATGCTGCTCGGCACCGACATCGACGCCGTCCTTACGACGCTGGAATCGCTGAAGGTCGACGCGATCGGACTGAACTGCTCAACCGGTCCGGAGGACATGCGCGACGCGATCCGCTTCCTTGGTGAGTTCTCGCCGGTGCCAATCCAGTGCATCCCCAACGCCGGGCTGCCGCTGCAAGGCCCTGATGGCGAAACGATCTTCCCTGAAACACCTGAGGCGCTGGCCGAGATTCTCGGCGAGTTCGTTGAGCGCTACGGCGTTGGCATTGTTGGCGGCTGCTGCGGCACAACCCCCGCCCACATCGCTGCGATCGCTGAGCGCTGCGGCGGACGGCCGGTAACGCCCCGCCCTGCCCCGCGCGCGCCGCGCGTCAGCTCGATGATGACGGCGACCTCACTAGTCCAGGACCCAACACCGACGATCGTCGGAGAGCGCGTCAACTCGCAAGGCTCACGCAAGGCGAAGGAGATGCTGCTGGCCGACGACTACGACGGTCTTGTCCAGATCGCCGAAGATCAAGTCGAAGGTGGCGCCCACATCCTCGACCTCTGCGTCGCCTTGACCGAGCGTGAGGACGAGGACGAGCAGATGCGCCAGGTCGCAAAGCGCGTCTCGCTGACGCAACCATCACCGCTTCAGATCGACTCAACCGAGCCGTCCGTGATCGCCGCCGCACTCGACCAAATTCCCGGCCGCGCGGTCGTCAACTCGATCAACCTTGAGGCCGGTCGCGACAAGCTCGACACCGTTGTGCCGATGGCCGTTCAGCACGGCGCTGCCGTGATAGCGCTGACGATCGATGAGGTTGGGATGGCAAAGACGGCTGAACGCAAGGTTGAGATCGCGCTGCGCCTAAAGCAGCTTTGCTGCGACGAGCACGGCCTCGACCCTGAGCTGCTGATCTTCGACGCGCTTACCTTCACGCTGACGACCGGCGACGAAGAATGGCGCCCATCGGCGGGCGAAACGATCGAAGGGATCCGCCGGATCAAGGCTGAGATCCCGGGCGTGAAGACGTCGCTCGGCGTTTCGAACGTCTCCTTCGGCGTCTCCCCCAGCGCCCGCGCCGTGCTCAACTCGGTCTTCCTTCACCACTGCGTTGACGCCGGCCTTGACCTAGCGATGGTCAACCCCAACCACATCACCCCTTACGGCGAGATCTCCGACGAGGAGCGCGCGCTGGCCGATGACCTCGTCTTCAATCGCCGCGAGGACGCGCTCGAACTGTTCATCAACCACTTCGAATCGCGCAGCGGCGAAGATGAGGAGGCTGAGAAAGCCAACCCGACCGAAGGAATGGAGCCGGAAGAGGCGCTCCACTTCCACATCCTGCGCCGCCGCAAGGAGGGCGTTGAGGACTGGATCGACCTTTCGGTCGAGAAGATCGGCGCCGTGCCGACGCTCAACGAAGTTCTCTTGCCAGCGATGAAGGAGGTCGGCGACAAGTTCGGCGCCGGCGAGCTGATTTTGCCCTTCGTGCTGCAGTCGGCAGAGGTAATGAAGCGCGCCGTTGCCCGGCTCGAGAACTTCCTTGACCGGATTGAGGGCTATACGAAGGGCACGGTCGTTCTGGCAACCGTCTTCGGCGACGTCCATGACATCGGCAAGTCGCTCGTCAACACGATCCTGACCAACAACGGCTACACGGTGATTGACCTCGGCAAGCAGGTGCCGATCCAAGCGATCCTCGAAGCAGCAAAGGAACACGACGCGACTGCGATCGGCCTCAGCGCACTGCTCGTCTCGACTTCGAAGCAGATGCCGCTCTGCATCCAGGAACTGCAGGCCCAAGGGCTCGACTACCCGGTCTTGATCGGAGGCGCGGCGATCAACAAGGACTTCGGCCTGCGCACGCTCTACCCCGGCGGCCGTCAGTCGGACGAGATCTACGAGCCCGGCGTCTTCTTCTGCAAGGACGCCTTCGAGGGCCTCGCGAAGATGGACGCGCTGGTCGAGCCGGAGCAGCGCGAAGTGCTCGTCGCCGAGCTGCGCGCCGACGCGCTGGCGCTGCGCGAGAAAGGCCCTGAGCCGGAGGCGCTGCCAACCGATGACGACAGCGTCCGTTCAGCCGCCAGCACCGACGTGCCTGTGCCGACGCCGCCATGGTGGGGAGTTCAGGAAGTGCCGATCGAGATGGATCAGCTCTTCCACCACCTCGACACACACGTCCTTTTCAAGCTCCATTGGGGTGGCCGCGGCGTCAAGGGCGAGGCTTGGACCGAGCTGCTCGATAACGATTTCCGGCCGCGCCTAGAGCGGATGTGGGCCGAGCAGGACTACCTTCGCCCGCGCGCACTACTCGGCTACTTCCCCTGCTACTCGGAGGGCAACGAGATCGTCGTGCTCGACCCAGACGATCGAGAGACCGTTCTGACCCGTTTTGTCTGCCCGCGCCAGCCTGGCCACGATCGCATCTGCGTAGCCGACTTCTACCGCCCGAAGGATTCAGGTGAGCTCGATGTCGTCGCACTACAGGCCGTCACCTCAGGAGCCGAAGTTACAGAGCTGATGGCGAAGCTCGAAGACGATGGCGAGTACGCCGAGCAGCTCTTCGTCCACGGCCTAGGCGTTCAAACTGCAGAAGGGCTGGCCGAACTGGTTCACGGCCAAGTGCGCGAGGATCTCGGCATCGGCGCTACGCAAGGCCGCCGCTACTCATGGGGCTACCCGGCCGTTCCCGACCAATCGGAGCACGAGAAGCTCGACCAGCTGCTCGACCTCAGCCAGATCGGAATGACGCTGACCGACGGCTTCGCGCCAGAGCCAGAGCAGTCAACGCTGGCGATCGTCGCCCACCACCCCGACGCGACCTACTTTGGAATGAAGTCCGGCAAGCTGCCTAGTAACGACCGTCAGCGCGCCGATGACGTGATCGCCGGCAGCGACCGCGACCCAACACGGCTGGGCGATATTCCTGACGAAGATCCGCCTCAGCTCAGTGAAGAATCCGAAGAAGCGCCGGTCGCTAGTTAAGCGATCAGTGCCAGCTTGTCGGCCCGCGAAAGCCGCTTGATTCGCACCTCTTCGCGCTGAGCAGCAGAGCGATCTTCCATCTCAAAGGAGGCAGCAAGCTCAACCGGCAGGCGGCTGCGCGTATAGCGACTGCCGGTGCCCGCGCTGTGAGCTTCCAAGCGCTTCTCGAGATCGTTCGTCCAGCCGGTATAGAGGCTTCCATCGGCGCAGAGCAGCATGTAAACCCAAGCATCGGCCACCGAGAGAAGTTCGCCGCCCGCCGCTCGCTTCCTACGCGCTGGCTGAGCTGCGCTCGCCAGCAACGGCGCTGCGGTCGGCAACCGGCCCGAGGCGAACCGGCGTTGAGTGCAGCGCGCGAAGCCGTACGTCGCGCCAGCTAAGCCCTTCACCGAGCAGTGCCGGCGCGCCCATCAGCACAGCGGTCGCTACCTCAACCGCTTGCAGCACGATCCCGTAGGCGAGCGCGTCGGCGGCGCTGACGCCGTAGGCCCCGGTCAAAACGGCAACACAGGCGGCTTGGAAGACGCCAACGTTGGCTGGCGTCGCTGGCACCAGCGCCGTCACGTTGACAGCCAGCAGCACGGCAGCCGCGGCGCCGATCCCTGTGGTTCCGTCGAGGCCGATTGCCAGCAGCAACAGGTAACAGGCCAGTGCCTGCAGCGCCCAGGCGCTGAGCTGCGCGACGAGCGCGACCGAACCGTCGCGTGGGTCGGTGAATACGCGCAGGCCGCTGCGGACTTGGCGAGCCGCCTTCAGCAGTGGGCGGATTACGGCTCGCGTGCGGCCGAAGCTCTCAGTTCCGCTGGCAGCGAGTACGGCGGGCACGATCAGGACAATCGCCAGCAGCACGACAGGAACGAGCACGACTGCCGCCAGCGCTCCGTAGCGCTGGTCGAAGATTGGCACGCTGGAGAGCGCGATTGCGGCGAGAATCAGCAGCGCGATCACGTTCAGCACGGTCTGCGATACGAGCGTTCCGACGACAGTTGGCATTGTCTCGCGCGGGCGACCGGCGCGGCGTGAGATCACGATCGCGCGGGCCGGCTCGCCAAGCCGCGCTGGGAGCGTCGAAGACATCAGCACGCCGATCGCCGTGGCGCGCAGCGTGTCGAGCTGCGTCAAGGGGCGCTCGGGCAAGGCGGCGTGAAGGATCGCGTGCCAGGAGACCGAGCGCAGCAGCATCGAGAGGCACATCACGCCGATCGCGACCAAGACCCAAGCCGGGCTCGACTGCAGCAGGCTGGTGATCACGCGGTCCACGCCGATCTTCTCGAGCGCAACGACGGCAAGTCCGATAGTGAGGCTGGCTGCGACCATTAGCGCGAAGCGGCGAGCAGCGCTGCGCAGGCGCGCACGGCGCCAGCCGCCAACCGGCTCGGGCTCAATCGTCGCTAGGCGCTGCGCCGGAACAGATCGCAGACCGTCGGCGTCGAGCTTGACCGCGGGCGCCAACTGAGGCTGCTGCGCGGCCACTTGCTGCGCCGCGTGCGCCGCGATCGCCTGTTCGTAAGTTTCGACTGTTTGGGCGCTGATCAGCGACCAGCTGTATTGCGCTGCACTAGCGCCGGCACCGACGCTGAGCGCCGCACGTCGCGCGGGCTCAAGCGCAAGCTCACGCAGCGTCTCTGCGAGTGCGACCGGATCGCCATGTGGCACGAGCACGCCGTTGATTCCGTCATCAACAACGTCGCGGTAGCCGGCTATCTCGCTGGCAACTACCGGCGTGCCGGCCGCGAAGGCCTCGGTAAGGACCATGCCGAAGCTCTCCCCACCTAATGAAGGGGCGACGAGCAGATCGGCCGCAGCGAGCAGACGCTGCTTCTCAGCGTCATCCACCAGTCCGGCGACGGTGACTGCGCGCGGGTCGATCAAGAGCGGCTCAACGTCATCGGCGGTTGCGCCAATGATCGTCAGCTCAGCATCGACGTAATCGCGCAGCCCTTCGAAGGCCGAGAGCAGAACCGGCAGGCCCTTGCGATCGACGGCCTGACCAACAAAGACAAGCTTCAGCGTCCCGGCAGCGCCAACGGCCTTTAGCGGCGGCCCTGCGGCTGGCACCTCGACGCCGTTGGCAATCACGCTGTAGCGGCCGCCGTAGAAGCGGCGGGCGGTCCACGAGGCGGCCTCGGAGACGGCGATCCGCGCGTGCAGGCGGCGCATCCGTCGGCGCGCTCCGAGCAGGTTCGCGCATCCTTGCGTGAGCCGATTGGTTGAGTAGGTGTGGTAAGTCGCGACGAGCGCGGTTGACTTGCAGTTGAGCGCCATCCAACTGATCAGCGGCACTACCGGCTCGTGGATGTGGACTACGTCGAAGTCACCCGCGGCAAGCGTCTGGCCTAGGCGCTGAACCGCGGCTGGCGAGAGCGAGAGGTTTGATACCGCTCCGTTGGCCGGGATTCCAACCGTGCGGCCAAGGTCAACTATGTGGCCGTCGAGCTGACGCTGTTGCGGCGCTGTGCCGCCATGTAGGCGCGTGCTTCGCTGATCGAACGGGTCGACCGGAGTGATGATCCGAACCTCGTGGCCTGCTTCGCGATGGGAGGCAGCCAGCGCCTCAATGTGGCGCGCAACTCCACCGGGATAGCTCCACGAGTACGGCGAGAGAATGGCGATCCGCATCGGACGACCGATGTTAGCGCGAGCGACCGTCAGCTAGGCGCGGATCGCCGCGCAGATAGATCGCGCCGCAGAGCGCAATGAAGACGGCAAATAGCAGCAACATCGGCCCTGAATCGTTGAAGAGCGCGCCAAAGACGCCAACCGCTGCTGCGCCTGCCATTCCAGCACGCCAGCCGGGGTCGTCGGAAACCGTCGCCAAAAGGCGGTCGCGCCGAACAATCCCGAGCGCGACGGTTAGCACTGCGATCAGCGCCGCGACCGGCATCAAGCCTCGGATCAGTCCGCGGCCAGCGAGCTCGAAGCGGCGCACAAAGATCTCCCACCAAGCGCCAGAACCATCGGCGCGCAGCACTGTGCGCGTGAAGTGCGAATCACCACCGCTAACAAGATCGATTGCTGCCAGTAGCGCGAGCGCGGCGAAGGGCGCAATCACAACAAGCGCGATTGTCTGCTTCGAAAGGCGGCCAGGCAGCATCAGCAGCACGGCGACGCCAAAGCCAGCCGCAACAGTCATCACGCCGCCGACGTCGGCGCCGAGCTGCGCAGCGCCAAGCGCGACGCCGAGCACGAGGCCGCAGCCCGCGAAGACCGCCGCCGCCTGGCGCGAGCGGCCGCGCCCGAACCAGAGCGCGCCGAGGCCAATCAACAGGATTGCCGGTAGCGCCGACTCAAGCTCATTACCGATCCCGTAAAAACGCGAGCCAAAGAGCGGGTTAGGGCCAATCAGCGAACGGATGACCAGCGGCGAGCCGAAAGCCAGGTCGACGATGTAAGCGCCGACGGACACAAAGGCTGGCAGCGCTGGTGCCCGCGGCCAAGCAACGAGTTGGTCGCTCGCGACGCCCAGCGCAATTGAACCGAGTGCAACGATCAGAACTTCAACGAAGATCGATGGAGCAAGCGCAGCAGTCAGCAAGAGAACCGACGGCAGCCAGAAGATCGCCAGCGCGCCGCAGCGCATCGCCCAGCGCATTCCACTGCGATCGGCGATCAGCACCGCCGCCAGCGTCAGAATTAGCCAGCCGCCGAGTAGGCCCCAGAGCGCAATAAATCGCCGGTCGCCGACGACCTGAAGGCGGCCCTTCAGCGTCAATAGCTGCTCTGCGCTGCGGCCAGGC
>JAEMTR010000224.1 GCA_016462245.1 Solirubrobacteraceae bacterium | reverse complement strand
AAGCGAGGCACCGTAGGTCCGCTCGATCACTTCGCGCGTCAGCACCTTCGCCGGGTCGCCGAAGGCGATCTGCACGCGGTTGCAGCAGAGCACGAGATCCCAGCTGCGAGCCTGCTCGATGTCGTGCGTCGCCATCAGCAGGCCGCGGCCTTCAGCGGCGAGCTCGTCGAACAGTGCCGCGAGCAGTTCAGCGCTGGGGGCGTCGATCCCGGCGAACGGTTCGTCGAGCAGCAGCAGCGGCGAGTCCTGCACCAGCGCCCGCGCCACCAGCACGCGCTGGCGCTGCCCGCCGGAGAGCTCGCCAAAGGTTGTGTTGGTCTCGCCTTCGAGCCCTACGCGGCGCAGCGACTCGCGCGCCAGCGCGCGGTCGGCGCGCGACGGCCGCCGCCACCAGGGCAGCCGCGAGACCGATCCCATCAGCGCAACGTCGAGCGCACTGACCGGATAATCGAGCCGCGAGCGCTCGCTCTGAGGCACCAGCGCCGCGTGGCCGACGCCAATCTCCAGCTCACCGGACGATGGCGCCAGCTCATCGGTGAGGACGCGGAAGAGCGTTGACTTGCCGCCGCCGTTGGGGCCCAGCAGCGCTACCCGCTGCCCAGCCTCGACGGCGAAGGTGATGCTGCTGATCGCAGGGACCGACGCTCCCGGGTACCGAGCCGCTAGCCGGTTACTGCGTACCAGCGGCTCGCCGCTCAGGACTCGATCCTGCATCTCTCCTCACCACCGGTCATTCCCTCAACCATCGCTTTGGCATTGGCAGCTTCAGCACCAAGCACCGTTCCTTCCGGCGAATCGGTAGCGCCGAGCGTGTCGCCGTAGAGCGTGTAGTCAGATGATGCGCCGGCATCGCTGGCAATCCGCTCGGCAAGCGCTGGGTTCAGGGAGCTTTCAGGGAAGATCGCCTTTACCTTTTTCTCACGGATCAACTTCTCAAGCGCCGCGACCTCACCGGCAGATGCCTGGCCCTGCGTTGAGGTCGACGGGAAGACTGCGCCGACGGAAGTGACCCCGTAGCGCTCGGTGAAGTAGATGAAGGCGTCGTGGTCGGTGACGATCAGCCGCTCGTTTGCCGGCACTTTGCTCAGGCAGGCGCGAATCTGCTCGTCAACTTT
The DNA here is from genome assembly GCA_016462245.1 of Solirubrobacteraceae bacterium. Lineage (GTDB taxonomy): Bacteria > Actinomycetota > Thermoleophilia > Solirubrobacterales > Solirubrobacteraceae > F1-60-MAGs163. The sequence continues at coordinate 1,149 of JAEMTR010000224.1, read as the reverse complement.
CTTGATCTTGGCGCGGTATGCATCGGCGTTGGCGGTGATCTGATCCTTCGCCGCCGGATCGGCCGCAATCAGCGCCGTCTCGATCTGATCGGTCGCGCCTTCGACGTTTGTCAGATCGTGCCACCAGTGCGGATCGCTGCCCTTGAACTCGTCACCGGATGCAGGGTGTTTGACCGGAACCCAGTCGCCCAGCAAGACCAGCTTCCCGTTCGAACCCGATTCGTCGACAAGCTTGTTGACCCATTGATCGAGCCCAAGGCCACTGGCGAATACAACTTTCGCGTCAGCGATCGCACCGATGTCATTTGGGCGCGGCTCGTAATCGTGCGCTTCCGAGTTGGGCGTCAGGATCTGCTTAACGGTCACTGCCTCGCCACCAACTTCACGAACGAGGTCACCGACCTGAGTTGTCGTCGCAGCGACGGTGACCTTGGAGCTGGAAGCTTCGCCACCCTCGTCGCTGCCACAGCCGGCGACAGCCAGCGCGCTTAGGCCAAGCAGCGTTAGCGCCAGCGGAGCCAGCCGCGGGCGGGCTTGATCGATCAAGACGGCAACTGCGACGAGCGCGAAGACCGCTCCGGCAAGCACAGCAATCGCAGCTCCGGGCGGCACATTTAGCTGATAGGCGAGTGTCATTCCGACTACTCCCTCTGCTGCGGCCAGCGCAGCGGTGGTCAGCTGCCAGAGCGGCAGCCGTTTTATGAACAGCCGCGTCGTCGCCGCCGGCACGACGAGGATTGCCGTCGCCAGCAGCGCGCCAACAGCAGCGAGCGCAGCGACGGCGGCAAGCGCAATCAGCGCAATCAGCAATGCGTCACCGCTCCCGCGCCGATCGGCGAAGCCCGCCGCCAGCCAGCGCGGGCCGAGCAGCAGCGTCGCGGCCGCCGCGGCAAGCGCGGCGACGGCGGCGAGGATCAGTTCCGGCGTGCCGATCGCCAGCAGGCTTCCGAACAGCAGCCGATCAACGCTCCCCTGCGAGCCAAAAACGTCGCTGGCGAGGATTACGCCGAGCGCCAGCGCCCCAGCCAAGATCAGAGCCGTAGCACTGTCAGCCCCGACCGAACGCCGGCGCAGCAGCAGCGCGATCAAGGCCGCCATCACAAGCGCTGCGCCAAAGGCGCCGAAGATTGCCGAGAAGCCAAGCCCGTC
>JAEMTR010000223.1 GCA_016462245.1 Solirubrobacteraceae bacterium | reverse complement strand
AACGGCGGTGGCGGTATGCCCGCCTTTGCCGATGTCTTGACCGAAGCCCAGATCGAAGCGGTATCGGCCTACGTCGCTGACAGCACGGGGCAGTAGCGCTAAGCGATGAACTCGGCGCCGATTAGCGAGACTCTAAAGAGCGAAATTACGACGGCTATGAAGGCTGGCGATAAGGAGCGAGTTTCAGCTTTGCGTTTGGTTCTCTCTGAACTCCAAAAAGACGCCAAGGAAGGTGACGGCGACGAGCTCGCCGTTTTGCGCCGCGAACGCAAGCGGCGCTTCGAAGCGGCTGAGGCTTATCGCGAAGCTGGGCGCCCCGAGCTGGCTCAAGCCGAGGAGTCTGAGGCTGCGATCATCGAGCAGTATCTGCCGGCTGAACTGAGCGATGATCAGCTACGTGAGATCGTTGTCGCCGCAATCGCCGAAACCGGCGCCGAGAGTCCAAAGGACACAGGGCAGGTAATGAAGGTCGCAATGGCCAAGGTCGCCGGCCAAGCTGACGGGAAGCGCGTCTCTGCAATCGCCCAGGAGGCTCTGAGCGACTGATGCGCCAGACGATCGAGCTATCGAACGAAGCCGCGAGCGCCCTTTGCGGCGCCGGAGACGTTGTACTGAGGCGACTGGAAAGCGAGCTCGACTGCCAGATCGTCGTGCGTGGAAACGTCGTCACGCTTGATGGTGAAGCGATCGCTGTCGCCGCCGCGGCGACGATCGTCGACGAGATGGCTGGTCTAGCCGAGGGTGGCCACCAGCTTGAGGAACAGACCGTCCACTCGGTGGCCGGCTCGCTTAAAGCGGAGGTCAAACCTGCCGCCGTGCTCGGCGACGTCGTCTGGAGTCACCGCGGGCGCAAGGTCGCGCCAAAGACGCCGAACCAGAAGCGCTACGTCGACTCCGTACGGGGTAGCACCGTCACTTTTGGAATTGGGCCGGCGGGAACCGGCAAGACCTTTCTTGCCGTCGCGATGGCCGCCGCTGCGCTCTCGCGCGGCGAGGTCAACCGCGTCATCCTGACGCGCCCGGCGGTAGAGGCTGGAGAGCGGCTCGGCTTCTTGCCGGGCGACCTGATGGCCAAAATCGACCCCTATCTGCGCCCGCTCTTCGATGCGCTTAACGACATGCTCGACCCGGAAAAGGTCAGCGAATATCTGCAGAACGGGATTATTGAGGTCGCCCCACTGGCCTTCATGCGCGGCCGCACGCTGAACGATTCCTTCATCATTCTCGATGAGGCACAGAACACCACCGCTGAGCAGATGAAGATGTTCCTGACGCGGCTTGGCTTTGGCTCGCGGATGGTCGTGACCGGCGACATCACGCAGATCGATCTACCGAAAGAGCAGCAGTCGGGGCTTGTAGTGGTCGCCGACGTGCTCAGCGAAATCGACGGAATTGATTTTGTTCGCTTCGGCGCCGATGACGTTGTCCGCCACCGGCTTGTGCAGCGGATTGTCGAGGCCTACGGTGCCTTCGCTGAACGCTCTGCTCCAGATCTAAAGGCCGAACGCGAACGTCGCAAGGCTTGAGTCAGGGTCGCCGGTGATTGAGCTCGACTACATCGGCGCTGATCTGGCCGCCGGCCATCTCCCTGAGCCAGAGGTTGATCGTTTGCTCGCTCTCTCCTTCGCGTCGGCTGGAATCGAGGATGGCCACGTTGCTGTCGAGATCGTCGGCGAGCAAAGGATCGCTGAGCTCAATGCCGAACATCGCGGCAACGACGGCCCGACCGACGTACTGTCGTTCCCGGTCGACGGCGACGACAACTCAAGTGGCCCTCGTGAGCTTGGCGACATCGTGATCTGCCCGCAGATGACTGAGGATCTGCGCGAAGCGATCGTCCACGGAGCGCTCCACCTCGTCGGGATGGACCACGAAACCGACAATGGCGAGATGCTGGCACTGCAGGGCGAGATCTGCTCGTGGTGACGAAGGCTGGCTTTGTCGGCCTGGCCGGACGGCCGAACGTCGGAAAGTCGACTCTCGTAAATCAGATCATCGGCGAGAAGGTCGTGATCGTCTCCGACCGACCACAGACAACGCGCAGGGCGATCCGCGGCATCGCGATGCGCGGCCAGACGCAGCTTGTGATGGTTGACCTTCCCGGCTTTCAGCGCCCGCGTGACCTGCTGACCGAGCGGATGCAACGGCGAGTCGAACGTGAGCTGGCCGACAGCGATGCAGCGCTCTTTGTGCTCAACGGCGAAGAGGGCGTCGGCGCTGGAGACCGCTTCATCGCCGAGCTGCTCAAAGCGAGCTCGAAGCCTGTTCT
>JAEMTR010000055.1 GCA_016462245.1 Solirubrobacteraceae bacterium | reverse complement strand
TACATCGACGACGTGATCATCCCGCACGAGACGCGGCCGAAGGTGATCAACGCGCTACAAACGCTGCTGACAAAGCGCGTTGATCAGCCAAAGCGCAAGCACGGCAACATCCCGCTGTAAACATTCTGTTGTTATTGGCGTCAAGTCGCGCCAAAGTGTGGATACTTGCTCTAGGCCAACTACGAGAGGCAACGAATGTCTGACGCAACCCGCCGTAACTTCCTTCGCGGCGCTGGAGTAACCGGCGCCGCCCTTATCGTCGCCCCCGAGGCGCTGGCAACAGGCGTCAACCCACGCGCCTTCTCCTCGGCCGCTGGCGGCACCTTCGCCGAGGGCATCATCGCCGGCGACCCAACCACGTCAGGAATGACGCTCTGGACGCGCCTGCATGACGTCGCCGGCAAGATCCCGGTGGCGCTCGAAGTCGCAACCGACAAGGGCTTCCGCAAGGTAGTCGCGAAGCAGAAGATCTCAGCCGTCGCCGCCTCCGACTTCTCAGTCAAGGCGCAGATCAAGGGCCTCAAGCCTTACACCCAGTACTACTATCGCTTCGCAACGAAGAGCAAGGACAGCCCTGTCGGCCGCTTCCGCACCGCCCTGCCAGCAGACTCCAACGAGAAGGTCCGCTTCGCTTTCTTCTCCTGCCAGGACTACACCTTCGGCTACTACAACGCGCACGCCGCGATGGCCAAAGACGACCTCGATTTCGTCGTCAACCTCGGCGACTACATCTACGCCGAGGCCTACCACAAGACCAGCGGCGACGGGGTTCGCAACGATCCGGGCGGCGAATCGGTAACGCTGAAGCAGTACCGCGACAAGTACAAGCTCTACCGCAGCGACGCCAACCTGCGCGCGATGCACGCCAACTTCGCGATGGTCTCAACTTGGGACGACCACGAGGTTGTAAATAACTACGCTGGCGGCGCAGGCCCTTCGGGCGGTCTCTCGGCCGACAAAAAGTACACGCTTGCGCGCCAGAAGGCTGGCTACCAAGCGTTCTTCGAAAGCATGCCGATCAGCCCGATTAAGGGTGGCGAAGGGCAGCAGATTTACCGCTCGCTGCGCTTCGGCAAGCACCTCGAGATCATCATGCTCGACGAGCGCCAGTACCGCGACGACCAACCGCTCGACGACAGCGGCCAGGTTGACCTGACGAAGCCCGAAAACGTCGACGCGCTGAAAGCGCCGCGCCAGTACCTTGGCGCCAAGCAGCTCGTTTTCCTCAAAGACCGGCTGAAGAACTCGACCGCGACTTGGAAGGTAATCGCCAACGAGGCGATGATGATGAACACCAAGTTCACTGCCGCGGCCGATTACAACCTCGACGACTGGACCGGCTACCAGGCCCAGCGAAGCGAAGTTCTCAGCTACATCCGCGACAACTCGATCAAGAACGTAATCTCGGTCGTCGGCGACATTCACACCTTCGCTGCCGGTGACCTACGCGTGACCGATGACGACGCAACACCAGTTGGGATCGAGTTCGTTGGCGGCTCGATCTGCTCGCAAGGTCTTGGCGACGGCGGCCTCAACGCCGCTTTCCCAGGTCTGCTTGCGGCCGACGTCGCTACAACGCCTTTCCCCCGCACCGGCAAGGCGATCTACGACATCCTGCTCGGCGCCAACCCGTGGCTGACGAACGGCGACGTTGACCACCACGGCTATGGCCGCATCAAGGCTGACGGCGCTGGCTTTGGCTGCGACCTCGTGCGGATGAAGACGGTGAAGAAGAAGTCGACCGAAAAGATGCCGCTCAACGACCCAGCCAGCGATCCGTGGAACGGCGTCAGCGGAACCTTCTCTTGGACGATCAAGCCAGGGCAGGCCGGACTTAAGGGCTAGCTGCCGTCGCGCTAGGCTCAGGCTTGATGCCTGAGCAGCCAACCCAGATCGAAATCGGTAGCCCTGCCGCATCGGAGGCAGAGGCCGCGGCGATTGTTACTGCGCTGCGCCGCTTTCTCGACGACCACGCTCCAGCGCCGACCACCGAAGCCCAGCGGCAGCCAGCCTGGCTCGCCGCCGCGCTCAGCGAAGGCGTCCAGCGCCAGCCTCAGCCACCAGCCCGCTGGGCTGCCAGTGGCGCCTGAGTAGCGCATGGCCCAGACCGCCCTCAATCGGCCCTGCGGCTAAGCTCCCCGGCTCAATGTTTAGCTCAATTTTGATCGCCAATCGTGGCGAAATCGCACTCCGCGTAATCCGTTGCTGCAAGGAGATGGGGATCAAATCGATCGCCGTCTACTCCGAGCTCGATCGCGACGCGCTCCACGTTCAGGCCGCCGACGAGGCCTACCTGCTCGGCCCTGGCCCGGCCGCCGAGAGCTACCTCAACGTCGAGAAGCTGCTCGAAGTGATCAAAGAGAGCGGCGCCGAAGCGGTTCACCCTGGCTACGGCTTCCTCGCCGAGAACGCCCCTTTTGCGCAGCTTCTTGCCGACAACGACATCGTCTTCATCGGCCCACCGGCCAGCGCAATCGAATCGATGGGCAGCAAGACATCGGCCCGCGAGCTGATGCAGGCTTCCGGCGTGCCGATCGTCCCAGGCACAACAGAGACGGTTGAGAGCGTCGAGCTCGCGCGCAAGATCATCGACGAGGAGGTCGGCTACCCGGTCGCAATCAAAGCTTCCGGTGGCGGCGGCGGCAAAGGCTTCCGCGTCGCGCTGACCGCCGATGAGCTCGAAGAGGCCTTCGAAGGCGCCTCGCGCGAAGGCGAGAAGTTCTTCAGCGACGGCCGCGTCTACATCGAGCGCTACCTGCCAAACCCGCGCCACATCGAAGTTCAGATCCTCGCCGACACGCAGGGCAACACGATCCACCTTGGCGAGCGCGACTGCTCAATCCAGCGCCGCCACCAGAAGCTGATCGAAGAGGCGCCGGCCGCCAGTTGGGTCGTTGACGAAGAGCTGCGGGCGAAGATCGGCAAGATCGGCGTCGACGCCGCCAAGGCCGTCGGCTACGTCGGTGCTGGAACGGTCGAAGGGATGCTGCAGGACGGCGAATACTTCTTCCTCGAAATGAACACGCGAGTCCAAGTTGAGCACTGCGTGACCGAGATGGTGACCGGGATTGACATCGTGCGCGAGGGAATCCGCGCCGCCGCCGGTGAGCCGCTCTCAGTCACGCAGGATCAAGTTGAGATGCGCGGCCACGCGATCGAATGCCGCATCAACGCCGAGAACGCGGCCAAGAACTTCGCCCCCGCCCCCGGCAAGATCGGCCGCTACGTAGAGCCTGCCGGGCCCGGCGTGCGCGTCGACTCCGGCGTTGGCGAGAACGGCGAAGTTACGCCGATGTACGACCCGATGGTCGCGAAGCTGATCGTCTGGGACGTTGACCGCGAGCACGCCACGGCGCGAATGCTGCGCGCGCTCGGCGAGTACGAGATCGAAGGCCTTACAACGCTGATCCCGTTCCACAGCGCGCTGCTGGCGACCGAGCAGTGGGCCAAAGCTGAGATCTGCCGCGACCTGACCGAAGACAAGGCGTGGCTTGAGTCAACGGCGCCCGAGCAGCCGGTCGAACGGATCGACGCTGATGGCGTGGAGCAGCTCGAGCAGCAATACACGGTTGAGGTTTCAGGCCGCCGCTTTGACGTCAACGTAATCGGGCCGCCGCCGAGCGGCGGCGCTGCGCCCGCCGGGGCATCGGCGCCGAAGCCGAAGCGCGGCGAGCGCAAGAGCAGCGGAGGCGGCGGCGACACAGTCGAAGCGCCGCTCCAGGGCAACATGTGGAAGGTCGTCGTCAAGGCCGGCGACAAGGTCGAAGAGGGCCAGCTGCTCTGCATCATCGAAGCGATGAAGATGGAGAATGAGATCACCGCGCACAAGGCTGGAACGATCGCCGAGCTGCCAATCACCGAAGGCGCGCCGATCGGCGCTGGTGACACGATCGCCCGGATCGTCAGCGACGCTCCTCCCGAATGAGCGAGCACCGCGTCTGGGTCGCATCGGTCGAAGAGGCCGAAGAGGTCACGCGGCTACTGCTCGGCTTCCGCAACGACCTTGGCTACGACTGGCCCAGCGATCAGGACTTCACGGACGGCGTCGCAAAGTTAATCAGCGGCGACTCGACCGACTACCTACTCGGCGCTGTCGCTGACGGACCGGCCGTTGGCGTCTGCCAGCTGCGCTTCCGCTACGGCCTCTGGCAGGCCGGCAACGACTGCCTGCTCGAGGACCTATTCATCGAGCAGCCGGCGCGCGGCAGCGGCCTCGGACGGGCGATGACCGAGTTTGCGGTTCAGCATGCTTCGACCACGCGCGACTGCCGCCGGATCGAACTTGACGTAAATGAAGCGAACGAGCCGGCTCTAAAGCTCTACGAATCACTCGGCTTCGGAATCAAGAACAGCCACGGCGGCCGCGACCTCTACCTGCGCCGCAACCTCAGCGCCGACGCTTAAGCGCCCGGCTCGGCTTCAATCAGCTTCAGGTTGGCGGCGTGAATTTTCTGCTGCTCGCTGCCGCGGCGCGCCAGCGGTAGCTCAAGCGTCTCAAGGTAGTTCAGGTCCTCGCCAAGGATCGCCAGTGCGCGCGTGCGGTCCAGCACCTCGCCATGGCCGGGGATCACGTGCTCGGATCGTTCGACCAGCTCGCCCAGCCGCTCCAGCGTGGCACGGTAGGCGGAGCGTGAGCCACCGCCGGAGAGCATCGGAATCTCAACCGGCGATAGGTAGTCGCCGCAGATCAAAACCTCGGCCCAAGGGACAAAGATCGCCATTCCATCGACCGTGTGGCCGTCGGCCGGATAAAGCTCCAGCTCTTGATCACCAATCTCAAGCACGCCCGGCACCGGCAGCGCCTGAACCTGCCCCAGCGAGAGCGGAGACGGCCGCTCAACGTAGTTCTGCTCGTCAAAGGCGCGCAGCTCGCGCGCCGCCGCGCCCGGCTCTGCGGTTAGCCGCGCGGCGCTCGTTTCGCAGCAGCCCAGCGCCAGGCGCGGAAAGGCAAGGCGGCCGAGCAGGTGATCCCAGTCGGCGTGAGTAGCCAGCAGGCCACTGCAGTTCCAGCCGACGTGCTCCAAAACTCCTGCCAGCGCTTCGAGCTCTTCCGGCAGCGGCGGCGAATCGACGACGAACGTTTCGTCGCCGCGATGGACGATGATGCAGTTCGTCTGCCAATAGGCGGAGCGGCCGACGAGCACGTCCTGATCTAGCGCGACAACTCGCACGCCAACGGCTTTCTAGGCAGCGCCGAGCAGCTTCGCGGCGGCCAGCAGCGTCTTGACCTCGGCCGTCGGCTTCTTGTCGTTCGGCTCGAGCTTGCGCTTCGTGCGGTTGACCCAGATCACGGGAACTCTGGCCTTCAGCGCCGGCAGCACGTCGGCCTCGTAGCCGCAGCAGATGTGAACCCAATCCTTCTTGCCACCAACGCGGCGCGCGAACTCCTTGAAGTGAGCTGGCTCCGGCTTGTAGGAGCGAACCTGCTGAGCGGTCACAACGAGGCCGAACTCAAGCGGCAGGTAGCGCCGCGTTTCGCCGAGCAGACGGTCATCGATGTTGGAGATCAAACCGGTCTCGAACTTCTTGGCGAAGCGCCCTAGCTGCAAGTTGGTCTCCTTGAACGGGCGCCAGCGCAGCACCGAATCAGGCAGAAAGCCAGCCCTTGAGGGCTCCAGATCCCACTTAATCTCTTCGGCGATCTGCATCGCGACTCGGCGCAGAACCTCGGCATAGAGCTCGTAGGAGCCGCTTTCGATCTCGTGCTGGAGCTCAACGAAGCGGTCGAATACAGCGTTCGGATCTTCGATCTCAAAGCCGCTGCGCTTGGCCTCGGTGGCAAACGCGGTCTTAACGCCGCTCTCCCAATCGATCAGAGTTCCATAGACATCGAAGGTGACCCATTTGGGCTTTTTGGGAATTGGCATCGCGCTTAGTCTAGGTCGCGACGGCCAAGGGGCGCTCTCCGCTACCGTTCCGCATCGCTATGGACCTGCTCGAATATCAAGGCAAACAGCTTTTCGCGCGTCATGAAATCCCGGTTCCATCGGGGATTCCGGCTCGAACAGTCGACGAAGCGCTCGCCGCAGCCGAGAAGATCGGCTACCCCTGCGTCGTCAAGGCGCAGGTCAAGATCGGCGGCCGCGGCAAGGCCGGCGGCGTAAAGGTCGCGGCCAACGCAGAAGAGGTGCGCGAGCACTCTGAGGCGATTCTCGGCATGGACATCAAAGGCTTCACGGTCTACGAGCTTTGGATTGAAGAGGCCTCAGAGATCGAGGCTGAGTACTACGCGGCAATCGTCTTCGACCGTTCTGCGCGCGCCGCGCTGGTGATGCTCTCGACGCAAGGCGGAATGGACATCGAGCAGGTCTCTGCCGAGACCCCCGAGGCGATCGCCACTCTTCACGTTGATCCGCTGCTCGGCTTCCAGCCGTTCGAAGCGCGCCGCCTAGCCTTCGAGGCTGGCATTGACGCCGACCTGATCCGCCCGATCGGCGACTTCCTCACCCGCCTCTACGAAACGTTCATCGCTGAGGAAGCGCTGCTGGTTGAGGTCAACCCGGTGATCATCACGCCGGAGCGCAAGGTCAGGGCGCTCGATTCGAAGGTCACGCTCGATCCGAGCGCGCTCTACCGCCACGAAGAGAACGCAAAGCTTCGCGACCCAAGCGACGAGGACCCGCAAGAGCAGATGGCGCGCGACCGTGGCCTGACCTACGTCAAGCTCGACGGCGACATCGGCATTCTCGGCAACGGCGCCGGGCTAGTGATGAGCACGCTCGACGTCGTCGCTCAGTACGGCGGCGAGCCAGCCAACTTCCTTGACGCAGGAGGAGGCTCGAAGGCCGACGCGATCACCGGCGCGGTCGAAGTGATCTGCTCGAACGAGAAGGTCAAAGCCGTCCTCTTCAACATCTTCGGCGGGATCACGCGCTGCGACGAGGTTGCCAACGGACTGATCGAAGCCTTCGCGACGGCGAAACCGACCGTTCCGTTCGTCGTCAGGCTCGACGGCACCAACGACGTCGAGGGACGCAAGATTCTCGCCGACGCGAAGCTGCCCGGTGTGCACACGGCAGCGACGATGAACGAAGCGGCCGAGATGGTTGTCGCGCTGGCTAAGGGAGAATCAGTATGAGCGTCCTAGTCGGAACTGAAACTCGCCTCTGCGTCGCCGGCATCACCGGCAGCGAAGGCCGCTTCCACACGCTCAATAACCGCGACTACGGCACCAACGTCGTCAGCGGAGTTACGCCCGGCAAGGGCGGCCAGGACGTCGAGGGGATTCCCGTCTTCAACACCTTCCACGCCGCCGCCGAGCAGAGCGGCGCGAACACGGCAATGATTTTTGTGCCGCCACCGTTTGCAGCCGACTCAATCCTTGAAGCCGCCGACGCTGGGATCGAGACGATCATTGCGATCACGGAAGGGATTCCCGCCCACGACGAGCTACGCGTATACACGCAGATCAAGCGGACGCCGAATATTCGCCTGATCGGGCCGAACTGCCCCGGCGTGCTTTCGCCGGGCAAAGCCAACGTCGGAATTATTCCGGCCTCGTTCTTCAAGGAAGGGAACATCGGCGTGATGTCCCGCTCCGGCACGCTGACCTACCAGATCGGAAATGAGCTAGCCCAGAAGGGCTTTGGCAACTCGTCGATCGTTGGGCTTGGCGGCGATCCGATTCCCGGCACCAGCTTCATCGACGTGCTCGAGATGTTCGAGAACGACGACCAGACTGAGCTGATCGTGATGAGCGGCGAAATTGGCGGCGACGCCGAAGAGCTGGCCGCCGAGTACATCGGCGAGCACGTGACGAAGCCGGTCGTCGGCTACATCGCCGGTTTCACTGCGCCCCCCGGCAAAACGATGGGCCACGCCGGCGCAATCGTCTCCGGTTCGAAGGGAACTGCGGCAGCCAAGGCCGAGGCGCTCGAAGCAAAGGGAGTGCGCGTTGGGCGCACACCGACGCAGGTTGCTGAGATCGCCGTCGAGATTCTCGGCGGCTGAATTATTCGCCAGCAGGTAGCGTCAGCCGGGCAATGAGCGACGAGCAGCCAGGCGACGTACGCGACACCCTCAGCGGGCTTGAGCGTCGGCTGCGCGAGATCGAGGGCGATCTGCGTAGCGGCGCGGCCGAGCCTGGCGCTGAAAAGGCCGCGGCAGCTGGCTCGGGTAAGGACGATCCGGGCAGCGGTGGAAAACAGCGGCGGCCGTCCGGGCTGCTGATCGCCGGGCTCTGCTCGGCCGCGTTGTTGATCGTCGTTTTGGTCGCGGTGCTCACGAGCTCTGGCGGCGGCGCAGAAAGCTCCAGCGCAGGCCCGTCCGAAATCGTGCTTGGAGCGGGGCTCTCTGGCAATCGCGAGGTGGCGGGAGTAGCGAAG
>JAEMTR010000054.1 GCA_016462245.1 Solirubrobacteraceae bacterium | reverse complement strand
AGACTCGCACAACTGTGCGCGACATCATCTTCGGGATTCTGCTGGCCGCCGGCGCTTCGGCCTGCTTCAACTTTGCGACCGTTGTGCAGGCCGGTGAGGCGCGCAAGGTGAAGAGCTACGAGACCGCAAGCCTCGCACTGCTTGGGCTGCTGATAAAGCGCAAGCGCTGGCTTGCTGGTGTTGCCATTCAGGGATTAGCAATTCCACTACAGCTCGCAGCCCTGACGATTGCTCCGCTGGCAGTCGTGCAACCGGCCGACGCGACCGGACTTGTAATTTTACTTTTAGCCGGCCAGCGGATGCTCGGCGAGAAGGTTGGTTGGCAGGAAGTAGCAAGCGTTGCGGCAATTTTTCTCGGCGTCGTCGGCGTGGCGCTCAGTGGCCCCGAACATTCGCCAGAGAACTCGGGCGCTCTCTCGCTTCTCATCGTGCTCGCCCCATTAGCGCTGCTGGCGCTGGCGCCGTACTTCCTGCGCCGCCGCCTCCCGAGCACCGTTATCGTGCTCTGCGCCGGTACCGCCTTTTCGCTGACTGCCTTCCTGATGAAGATTGTCGCCGATTCGTTGGTTGCCGACGCGTGGATCGCGCTACTGGTTTGGGGAGCGGTCGCGGCGCTATTCGCAGTCCTTGGCCTCAGCAGCGAACAGCTGGCGCTTCAGGTTAGGGCCGTCGCCCGTGTTGCGCCGATCATCTTTGTGATTGAGCTGGCGCTGCCGATTTTGCTTGGCTCGATCGTCGGCGGCGAAAGCCTGCCAAGCGACCCTGCGATGGCGGCGCTACTAATTGGTTCGCTATTAGTCACTGTCGCTGGGGCTTTCGCGCTGATGCGCTCGGGGCCGGTCAACGCCCTGCTCGAAGCAGAGCAAGCGGCCGAAACCGAGCCGGCGAGCTAAACCACCGCCCGCAGTCAGCGGCTACCGTAAACCCCGATGACGACCCGCCCTGCGCCACAGCCGGCCCGCCACGTGCGCGTTATCGCGGCCGGCGGCACGATCGCGATGAGCGGCGCTGGCGGCGCCACGCCGGAGTTTGATGCCGAGTCGCTGATCGCCTCAGTTCCCGGGCTAGCTACCCACGAAGGGCTCGAGGCACAGACCGTCGCCAACCTTCCGAGCGCCCATCTGAGCCTCACGCAGCAGCTTGAGATCTGCCGAGCAGCGCGCGACGCGGCCCGGCGTGGGATCGGCGTCGTCGTCACGCACGGGACCGACACGCTCGAAGAGACGGCAATGCTTTGCGACATCATCAGCGACGCCGAAGCACCGATCGTTTTTACCGGCGCAATCCGAACCGCCAGCGCGCCGGGCGCCGACGGGCCAGCAAACCTCGTTGACGCCGTCAGTGTCGCCGCCAGCGAGGACGCCGCCGGGCTTGGCGTGCTGGTCGTCTTCGGTGGCGAAATCCATCACTCACGCGTCGTCCGCAAGACCGACACAACTTCGCTGACCGCTTTCTCTTCACCGCAGATCGGGCCACTAGGGCGCGTAACCGAAGGCCACCCGACGATCTGGTCGAACTTGCCGCGCAACCCGACGCTAGACCCGCCGCAGCTCGAGAAGCGCGTCTTCATCGTCCCGACATCATCTGGCGACGACGGCTCGCTGGCGCGCGCCGCGCTGGCGACCGATCCGGACGGCGTCGTGATCGGCACGCTCGGGGCCGGCCACCTTACGCCGGAGCTGCTTTCGCTCTGGGCCGAAGCCGCTGAGCGGATTCCGATAATCGCCTACTGCCGCCCGGAGCGCGGCGTGATTCTCAACTCGACGTACGGCTACGCCGGATCGGAGATGGATCTGCGGCTGACGAACGTAATCCCGGCCGGCTTCCTTTCACCACAGGCCGCTCGGATGAAGCTGCTGGCATGCCTCGCCTGCGGCCTCTCAATCGACGAGATTCGCTGGGCCTTCAGCCAAGACGACGGCTGATCACCGTCAGGCTGGGCTAGCCGGAGCGCGGTCGGCAAAGACGGTTTCACGCAGCTGCTTGGCGTAGTCGGAGTCGAGCACGATCGCTTCCAGCTCAACCTCATCGCTCATCAGCGACTGCAGGCGAAGGTGGTCGTGGCCGGCCGAGGCGCAGAGCGCTAGGCCGCAGTAAAAGAAGTCGAACTCGCGCAACTGACCGATCGCCTCGTCGAGCTCCTCGGCCGTCAGCGTTTCGAGATCAAGGTCGCAGTAGGCGACGTCGTCGTGGTGGTGGACGGCCGAGCGGACGGCGTCGATCATCTGGCTTCGTCCTTCCTCACCCCAGCGGCTGACCGTGATCACCGAGCTCCGGCGCTGCTCGTCTCGCTCGATTGCCGCTGATGGGCGCTCGCCGAGCTGTTCAAGCGCCTGCTCGAGTTCAGGCGCAACCGTCTCCAATTCAAGGTTCGCGTAGGCGGCTCGCAGCGGCTCGCCATAGCGCTCTGGGAAGCTGACCGGCCGCGGGCTGAGGTCGAGCGGCAGAAAGGTAAGCAGCGAAGCTGCGCGCGGCGTTGGCTGACCGCTTTCGTCTTTCCCTTGCGGCACCGAGCCGAGCATCAGCGCGCTCTCGCGGTAACCGCGCGAATGTTCAGCGCGCTGGCTGTATGGATGGGCGGTGACAGCCCGCGCATAGACAGCCTCCACCTCGGCCACCCGTGCGCGCTCAATCGTGCGCTCGAAAAGCCGGTTGAAGATTCCAAGTCCGCGGTAGGCCGGGTGCACGACAGCGATGCCAGTTTCGCCCGCCTCGCCGCTCTTCTCCAGCACCAGCGCATGGTGGCCGACAACCTCACCGGCCAAGACCGCGACCGTCGAATGCAGACGACCGGCCTCGATCTCAGCCTCAACCCAGCGTGGCTGGTAGAAGTTTGGATGGCCGTAGCCAAGCCCGTAGTTGGTGTAGAGCAGGCGCGAGATCGCCTCAACATCGCTCAGCTTCGTGTCGTGGATCTCAACTTGATCGGCGGTCGCTTCGCTCTCTCCGCTTTCGCGCGCGAACTGCGCGAAGGCGACGAGCTCTTCGGGCACTACGCCCTTCGCTTCTACCGCAGCGCTGAGTCGCTTGCCTTCGCGGCCGAGGTTCACCAGTCGCAGGTCATGCGTGATCGCTTCGATCTCAGCTAGTTCAGGCGGCGTTCCGTCAAGACCACCACCGAAGGCTGTGATCGGTTCGCCCCAGTCCTCGATCGTGCAGCGCACCGAGCCCTCGGCAAGTTCGAGCTGCACAACCAGCTCACCTGTCGGATCGCCTGGGTAGGCGCGCTCGATCACCCATTGCGCGAGCTTGTGGACAACCTGCCCAAGCCGCTCTGCGTCGGCTGGCTCAAGCCCACGGGCGAGCGAGAAGCGCTCAACCACAGCGTCGACTAGCGCCAGTTCGCTCGCTTCGCTGCCGATCGAGATTCTTACCCTGTTGGCCATTGCCGCAGCCTACGACAGAGCACAACTATTTGGTTCTGGCGCAGGAGGTAGTCTCTAGCGCCTTGGCTTCTAACCACTCACTCAGGTCGATTTCTGCCACAGCGATCTTGCTGACACTGGTGGCGCTCGTTTTTGTCAGCTGCACGAGCGGTTCGAACAAGACCGAATCAGATGACAACGATTCGGCTAGGACGATTCGTCCGTTGTTGGGGGTCAATGGCGGGCCGACTCCGTTTCAACCAAGTTCGTACCCGCAATTTGTCGACACCACGAAACAGTTTAAGTCGCTCGGTGTTGATGCGATACGGATCGAGGATTACTTCGGGGCCAACGACATCATGTGCATGTTTCCGGATCCATCCGCTGATCCATCTGACGAATCAAACTACGAGTGGGAAGCGACTGACGCCGTTTTTAAATCGATAGTCGATGGCAGCTTCCGGCCGATGCTCCGCCTTGGCCACAGCTGGAAAGTTGGTAAAGCCATCACCAACTACGACGTCAAGGCGCCGACAGGCACGCTTTTACCGGACAAACCGAAGTCGTATCCCGGGTGCGAATTCTGGAGTGAAGGGTTGGCAGCAGGCGTCGAGAAGGCGGGGCCTGAGCTGTGGAAACGTATTGTCGGCCGATACAGCGACTCTGAACGTTGGGGAAGAAACGCCCTCGCAGACGGGTGGGTTGAAATATGGAACGAGCCGAATATGCCGGGCTCAACGATGTATTGGGATGCCGAACCCGAAAAGTTCTATCAGTTCTTCACCACTACGGCCAAAGCTCTGAACTCGGATTTCCCAGAATTGAAGGTCGGCGGTCCAGGATCGCATGCGGCCGGCTGCACAACGCCGGAGGGCCGAGAGTGGGTCGATGACTTCCTTGAGCATCTGAACACAAATGACGTGCCGCTCGATTTCTTTAGCTGGCATGCGTACTTCGCCAATATCGACGAACTTCGCGGCTGCTACCTCTTCTATTCGAAGCTCCTAGATCGGCATGGATACGGCGATGTGCCCCAGATCGTGACCGAGTACAACCTCGACGCCATACCGTGCGCTGGTGCAGGCAAGATCTGCCATCCGCACGGCAAACTGGCCGGCGGCGCACTCTTGACCACGGCTTGGATCGAGATGCAATCGTGGCCTGATCTCGAAGGCCTATTTGTCTACCGAGGCGCCGACGGGCCATTCATTCCGAACAGCAAATTCACGATGCCGCCCGTTGACGGCGGCCCATGCCCCGGAGTTGGCTGCGATTCCCTCGGCGGCAGCGGGTTCGGTCTGCTCTACGGTGACGGGACCCGCAAACCCCAAGGCGCTGCGTTTTCGCTCTTCAGCACGCTTGTGGGAATGGAATTGGTAGATCTCGCCGAACCAACGCCGTTTGTCACCGAGGTCGACGGCGAAGTTCCTAACAATGCTGGTGCAAAACTCGCAGGTGGGCTTCCGATGCTTACTGCACTCGCTGGCCGTGACCAGTCAGGCAAAGTCAGGCTGCTCGTTGCGAATCCTCAGGACGTAACCCTGACCGTCGACATCGCTGGGTTGCTCCGGAGCGGACAAATTGAATCAAGCGACGGGACAACGATCACGATCACCTCACTCACCGAAGAATCACTCACCGCAGATACCCGTAATCTAGTCAGCTCAAGCGAGGCCGAAGCCGGGACACTTGGAGCTGCGGAACTCGAACCGTTCAGCGTGCAGGTCTACGAACTTCAGGGGTAACCAGACCGCACGCCCGCGAGCAAGAAGCGCTCAATGACGCGGCGCACGATTAAATCTTTGCCGTTATGGTTGCGTGAACGTCTGGGTGGATCCCGGGGAGAACAACAAGGGGAGAGTCAATGTTCCGTTCCGTTTTTGTCCTGTCATCGATCGCGATCGCGATCGCAGCGCCTGCAGCCTCGGCAGAGCAGGCCCTCAACATCATTCCGCAAGGTCAAAGCCAGCCAGGCTCACCTTGGCTGACCACTCCCGGGATGCTCGCTGCTGACACGCAAGCCAAGATGTACAACCGCCTCACACCGCTCTACCGCGACATTGGCGCAGCACAGGTCACAGCCAGCACCGACGGCACTGGCTACTTCAAGTCGGCAGCGCTGCTGAAAGTTGATGATCCGTCCTTGATCACCGACGACACAATCACCGGCACCGCAAACGGCACCGCTGTATCGGTGCGAATCCGCCGCGATAACTACGGAGTTCCGCACATTTTCTCCGACACCGACGCTGGCGTTACCTTCGGCGCCGGTTATGTAACGGCAGCCGACCGCAGCCTGCTGCTCAATCAGGCTCGCTACAACGGAATCGCCTCGCTGGCCGACTTGCCTGGCGTTTCCGGCATCAACCTCGTGCTTGGGCTCTACGATTATCAGCCAAGTAAGAGCGTCTCCGATGCCGCCACCAAGCAGCAGACCGACGCTCTGAACGCTGCCGGCGCGCAAGGCAAGCAGGTGCTGCGCGACATCGACATCTACCTCGCTGGAATCAACAAGTGGTACGCAGCCAACCAGCCGAGCGCCAAGCCGTTCACGCGCACCGACGTCTTCGCCGCCAACGGGATCAAGGCACAGTTCCTCGGTGAAGGTGGCGGCGAAGAGATCAGCAACGCGCTCTTCCTTGACGCTGCCCGCACGACGCTCGGGACGACGAACGGCAACGAGGCCTACACCAACATGCGTGGCCGCTACGACCCGGAGACGATGGTTACGACGACGAACAAGTTCGACTACCAGACCGACGTCAGCGTCTCCAACCCGAAGGGCCTCGTGCGGCTGAAGAACGGCTCGTTTACGAACAGCTACGTGACGCTTCCGGGCGCAACTGCTTCATCTTCGGCCGTTAAGCCTCCGGGCCCAGGCCGCCAAGAGGCCAGCAACATCATGCTCGCCGCCGGTAGCAAGACGACTACCGGCAAGCCACTGATGGTCGGCGGGCCGCAGATCGGCTACAACTACCCCGGCCTGACGATGGAGATGGGGCTCTACGGTCCGTCGATCAACGTTCGTGGCGCCACTTCAGCGCCATTCCCGGGCTACATGTTGATCGGCCGCGCCGCGAACTATGCCTGGTCGCTGACCTCTGCCGGCAACGACATCGTCGACACCTACGCCGAAACGCTCTGCGGCGGCAGCAAGTACAAGTACGAGTTCAAGGGCAAGTGCAAGTCGATGGAGAAGGTCAACGGCGGCACTATCTCCAGAGGTGGAAAGACGACCAACGTCGTTTTCTACAGAACCGTTCACGGTTCGGTCTATGGGTACGCCAAGTCGCCTGGCAGCTCGAAGCTGATTGCGCTGGCGAAGCGTCGCTCGAGCTACGGCCGCGAGAGCACCGACCTGCTCTTCAACCAGCAAATGACGTATGGCCGCGTAAAGAGTGCGAAGGACTTCATCGCCGCGGCAGCGAAGACGCCGCAGACCTTCAACTCGTTCTACTCGAGCGACAAGGAGATCGCCTTCATCACTTCGGGGCTCTTCCCAATGCGGCCGAAGGGAGTCAACATGGATCTTCCAGTTGACGGCCGCGGCAAGTACGAGTGGACCGGCTACCTCAGCCACTCTAAGCACCCACAGGTGATCAACCCGGCGAGCGGCTACATCGTTAACTGGAATGGCAAGCCGGCGAAGAACTTCCCCGCCGGCGACGAGCGCTGGTCGGAGATCTCGCTGCAGCGCGGTCAACTGCTGACCAACGAGCTGGCGCGCCAAGACAAGCAGTCGCTCGCGACAATGCTCTCGGCTGCGAACGCCGGCGCAACTCAGGATGTTCGGATCGCCCTGCTTTGGCCAACACTGAAGAAGGTTCTGGACAAGGGCACGGCTCCAAACGCGCTGGCCGCCGCAACGGTTGCACAGCTACAGGCTTGGCACGAGCAAGGCGCCAGCCGCGTTGACGCCAACCAAGACGGCAATATCGACGCTCCCGGAGCGGCGATTATCGACCAGGCTTGGCAGTCGATTGCCGGTGACGGGCTGTGCTGGCGGATGGGCACGAAGCTCTGCGAAGAGCTGGCAAGCCGAAACGGCGGCAGCGACGCATTCGATGCCCCTCCAGGCGGCCAGTACGGCGGCTGGCACCAGTACATGTGGAAGGATCTGCGCAACCTGCTCGGCGAGAAGGTGGCTGGCGCTTACAAGATCAAGTACTGCGGCAAGGGCAGCCTCGCGAAGTGCTCGGCCGACATCTGGGATTCGATCTCCGAAGCGGCGGCAGCATTGGCAACCGCTCAGGGCTCGGACCCCGCTGCATGGCGCAAGGCCGAGGCTCCGGAGCAGATCAAGTTCAGCCCCGTGCCACTGATCACGATGGATTACACCAACCGCCCAAGCGGAATCCATCAGTTGATGGACTTCAGCGACTGAGTAGCGAATAGTCTGTCGGCGTGGAGGAAAGCGCCGACAGAGAGCCGCGTGGCAGCAAGGTTGCGCGGCGGCTGAAGACGATCCCGCCGTACATCCTCGGCCTGATCGTCGTGACGGCGCTGCTGCCGCTGCTGCTCATCAGCGCGCTGCTGGTCGACATCTTCCGCGCGATCACTCAGCGCAAGCCTTTTATGGCATTGCGGCTTGTTGTCTTCCTATGGATCTACCTCGTGACCGACATCGCCGCCCTGCTGGCGCTCTTTGTGTCTTGGCTGGTGAGCGGCTTCGGCCTTAACAGCAAGCTCCTGGTCAGCTCAACCTGGCACGCTCAGCAGCTTTGGGTACGCGTGCTGCTCGGCTCGGTAAAGCTGCTGTTCGGGCTGCGGATCGTTGACGAGGGAGCCGAGTGCCTGCGCCCGGGGCCGGTGATCGTGCTGATCCGCCACGCCAGCATCGTCGACAACTTCCTGCCGTCAGCGCTGGTCGCAGCGCGCGAGCGAGTCCGCCTGCGCTACGTGATTAAGCGCGAATTGCTCTCAGAACCTTGCCTCGACGTCGGCGGGCAGCGGCTGCCGAACTACTTCGTCCGCCGCGACACCGGCGAG
>JAEMTR010000222.1 GCA_016462245.1 Solirubrobacteraceae bacterium | reverse complement strand
ATCAAGTGGCCCGGATTCACGCCGCTGTATCGGCGAATTTAGTTACGCGCGGTGAGATGATCGGCGCTCACGATCTCTGGATTGCGTGCACAGCGCTGACCCACGGCTACGGCGTACTAACTGGTAACGCAGCCGACTTCAGCCGTGTGCCAGGGCTGCGCGTCGTTAGCCCTTTGTAACGCTCGCGCAGTAGTGCTGTTACGCGTTCGCGATCAGACTCGCTTCAGCAGTCCAAGTGAACCGAGGATCATTGATGTCATACAAAGTCAGTACAGTGCAGTTGATGAGCAAGAACGAACGGATCAGCATGCGAATCGCGGCTGACGACCTCAGCCTGCTGCGTAGCGCGGCGAAAGAGAGCGGAGTGTCGCTATCTGAATTCCTGATCGACGGCTCGGTCGAACGGGCGCAAGAAATGCTCTGCGATCGCACCGAGTTCGTGCTCGATCCGGCCAGCTGGGACGCGATGATCGAGGCGGTCGAAACGCCACCGCGTGAGCTCCCGAAGCTGCGCGAACTGTTTGAGCGCACGCGGGCCAAGTAGCGCGGCAGCTTGAGCCGTTTTCTTACCGTTCAACCGCTCGGATCCAGTGAGCAACTAGTCGGTTTTGACTGCGGCGAAGCGTCGCTTAACACTTGGCTCACCGAACACGCACGAACAGGCGGTGGGATTGGAACGGCGCGTAGCTTCGTGATCGTCGACCGTCAACAGCGTCGCGTTGTTGGCTACCACGCGCTAGCGGCAAGCTCAATGCGGCGCGAGCAGCTGGCACCCGAGATGCGGGCGAAACTGCCGCGCTACCCGATCCCAGCAATCCTGCTCTGCCGTCTTGCGGTCGACGCCAGCGTTCAAGGCAGCGGCCTCGGCGGCGTGCTCGTTGCCGACGCAATGCAGCGCGCGCTCGCCGCCGCCAGCGTGATCGGCGCACACCTACTGCTCGTCCACGCGCTTGATGAGCGCGCTGTCAGCTTCTACCGCCAGTATGGATTCACGCCACTTGGGCAGGATCCACTGACGCTGCAGATCCCGCTCAGCGAGATTGACGCCAACCTGCAACCTGCTGGCAGTTAACGGCTAAAGCTGCGAGTCGTTGTCGTAGCGCTTGATGATCGTGACTGCGCCTTCGGGCGCAGCGTCAAGACAGAGGCGGCAGAGCACGCACTCGTCGATGTTCTTGTCGACGAGCTCAAGCTCGCCTGAGGAGGCGACGGCGAAGATGTCAACCGGGCAGACCTCGGTCAGCTTGGCGGCCAGCGCTGCGTCGGCGGCGGCGCCATCTTCAACTTCAACTGCGATGAAGATTCCCTCGGCGCGCATTAGCTCTTCCTCTCGTCGATCTTGGCCTGGATCAGCGCCGGAATCTCGCTGATCTCCTCGGCGACGGTGATCCCAGCCTCGGCCAGGCGCGCGATCTTCTCGGTCGCGGTGTCCTCTTTGCCTTCGACGATCGTGCCGGCGTGGCCGAAGCTCATTCCCGGCATCTCATCCATAAACCGGCCGGCCATGAAGGCGACGATCGGCAGGCGCGAATTGTTCTCCGCGACCCACTGCGCGAGCTGCGCTTCCATCCGGCCGCCCGGCTCGGTGTAGATGACGATTCCCTCGGTCGCCTCGTCGGCCTCGAAGAGCGGCATCAGCTCTGCGTAGCTGGAGCCGATGATCGCGTCGCCGCCGATCGACACGGCGGTCGATTGGCCCATTCCCGCGGCCGTCAAAGTTGAGGACATCTCGGTCGTCATTCCGCCCGAGCGGCTGATCACGCCGATCGAGCCGGGGGCGTAAGCCTTGGCGGCGTCCTTCGCCGGGCCGCCGATGCCGCCCATCTTGATCACGTCAGGGACGATGATTCCAAGGCAGTTGGGGCCGATGATGCGGGCGCCGTGTGCGCTCGCTAGCTCAACCATCTGCGCGACGTCGCGGCGCGGGATCCGCTCGGTGACGATCACGATTAGCTTGATGCCATTCTCGATCGCCTCGAAGACGGCGTCCTTAGTGAAGGCGGGGGGGACGGTCACGACGGAGCCATCAATTGGCGCGCCGTGGTGGGCGACGGCCTGAGCGACGGTGTCGAAGACCGGCACGCCGTGCACCTCGCGGCCAAGGCGCCCCGGCGTTACGCCGCCAACAACCTTCGCGCCGGCACCGTAGTCAAGGCACTCGCGCGTGAGGTTGACGGCCTCGCGGCCGGTGATGCCCTGAACGATGAAGGTTGTGTTCGCGTCGACGAGGATGCTCACGAGCCGGCCCCGATCTTGTCAACGGCGCGCTTGGCGGCTTCGTGCATTGA
>JAEMTR010000053.1:4075-8419 GCA_016462245.1 Solirubrobacteraceae bacterium | reverse complement strand
AGTACCCGGGGCGGGAGTCGAACCCGCACATCCTTTCGGACAGGGGTTTTTGAGACCCCCGCGTCTACCATTCCGCCACCCGGGCAGGGCAGTCACATCGTAGGTGCCTGAATGGTCGGTCAGGCGCCGGCCGGCAAGGCGTCGCCCTCTTCGGCGGGCCAATGTTCGACTTCGACGTTCCACTGCTGGCGGAACGCATACATCGAAGTGATAATTACGAGCAGCTGCAGCGCGACGAGGATCGCTGTCAGGCTGCCGAGCAGACTGGAGCTAAGCGCCGGCTGCGCGTAGCCGAAGCCTTCGCGGTCGACCCATGATGGGATCGCGATCAGGCCGAAGACGCCCATCATCATTGCCAGCGTTGCGATCACCGGCAGAACGCCGCGCGCCCACTTGGCGACGTAAAAAGCGAACAGAAGGTCGAGGAAGATCCAGACGATGCAGATCGGCTTCATTCCTGCCAGCGCGCTCCAGCCACCGATTGTGATCACGGCGATCAGCAGTGAAGAGAGGATCAGGACGACAACGACGACGGCGCGCATCGCCAGGCTCGCGCTCTTGACGCGGTTGGGGTGTTCGATCACTGCTTCGCCCTCATGGACCAATGCTTTCATCGTTTCTGACGATACCGGGCGCTATGGCTACATGCCAGCGGCGCTAGGCTCCTTGCCGCGCGGGCGTGGCGGAATTGGTAGACGCGCCGGCCTTAGGAGCCGGTGGCCGAAAGGCTGTGGGGGTTCGAGTCCCTTCGCCCGCATCAGGAGAGCTGTCCCGCGCCGTGTAGTTTGTGAGCGTGGATCCAAGGGGCCAGATCGAGCAGCTTGGGCAGACGAAAGATGAGGTATTTCGAGTTGACGAGAGCGAGCTCGACTGGGGGATCGCGGTTGCCGGGATGCTTGCCGTCGCGATCCCACTCTTCGTCGGCCTAGCGGTAGGTGATCCGACTCTCGGTTTGCTCGCAGCGCTCGGTGGCCTCAACGTGGCGCTCGTCATGCCGGGCCGCGAGGTGAGTGATCGCTGGCCGTGGGGGCTGCTCTGCCTAGCCGCTTCTATCGTTGCGATCGCGCTCGCCAACATCACGCAGCCGAGCATCGCGGCGAGCGTGGTCGCAACATTCGTCTGGATCGGCGCTTGGTCGACGCTGCGCGTGGCAGGAAAGCACGGCGCGTTAGCTGCGTTCGCAATCGGAGCCGTCTTCATCGTTACGAATGGACTGCCAGCGCAGCCGCTTGGCCCGGCGGTTGCCGCGGTTGCTGTCGGTGGCGCTGCCGGCTTGTTCTGGATGCTGATCGCTGGAGGTGGTCCAGCTCCAAAGGGAGGCGAGACAACCTGGCCGGGTGTGCGGGTGACGCTCGCCGCCGCCTGGTCGAGGCTCCAGCTAAGCCCCGTGCTGCGTCACCATGCGCTTCGGATCGCCTTGGCAACATCGGCTTCGGTCCTGGCCTACCGCTTGGTCGATCTTTCTTTTGGCTACTGGGTCACGTTGACGATTCTCGCGATCCTTCAGCCAGACCCTCACGCCAGTCGAATCCGCAGCATTCAGCGCTCGACCGGCTCGTTTATCGGGATCACGATCGCTGCCGTGTTCATCTATCTCACAGGCGACGCTTGGGTCCTGGCAGCGGCGGCATCGCTGTCAGCCTTTGCTCTCTTCGCGATGCGCGAGCGCAGCTACCACTGGTTCGTGATGTTGATCACGCCGACGGCGCTGCTGATGATCAGCAGCGTCTTCTACAGCGGCGTAGAGCTGGCTGGCTACCGCGTGCTCAACACGGTTCTGGGAATACTGATCGCGCTGGCAGCGAGCTGGCTGCTTTGGGGCAACGACGAGATCGGTAAGTCGCCGCCGCCGCTGACGCCGCGCTGACGGCAGCCGCCCTGCTACCGCGAGCGCGGCTGGCTATTGTCCGCAGGGCACTGGGGGACTGGTGTAATGGCAACATAGGGGTCTCCAAAACCCTTGCTCGAGGTTCGATTCCTCGGTTCCCCGTCGGTTCCCCGTCCAGCGAGGCCAGCGGAGTGAGTACTCTGCGGCCGGTGGCAAGCTCGGTTCTCAGCTTCGATTCGGTAACCAAGTCTTACGGCTCGCGCAACGCGGTCGACGGGCTCGGCTTCGAGGTCGCCGAGCGTTCGGTGACCGGTCTACTTGGAGCGAATGGGGCCGGTAAGTCAACGACGATGAAGCTGTTGCTTGGCCTGGCAACCCCCAACAGCGGCCAGATTGAGCTGTTCGGCGCTTTGCAGGGAACGGCCGCCTTCGCCGATGCAGTCCGCCGCACCGGCTCGCAGATTGAACTGCCCGCTCTCTACGAGCGGGCAACGGCGCGGCAGAACATTGAGATTCAGTGCGCTGGTTTTGGCATCGGCCGCCGCGACCCGAAGATCGACGCCGTGCTTGAGACCGTTGGCCTCTCCTCGCGTTCCTCGGACAAGGTCAAGAGCTTCTCGCTCGGGATGCGCCAGCGGATGAGCCTCGCGCTCGCGCTCGTTCACGAACCGGAGCTGGTCGTGCTCGACGAGCCGATTAACGGCCTCGACCCGGAGGGCGTAGTCGAGATGCGCGAGCTGATCCGCTCACTGCCTGCTCGCGGGATGACGGCGCTGGTCTCCTCGCACGTGCTCGATGAGATCGAGCGAACCGTCGACGAGATCGTGATCATCCGCGAAGGGAAGCTGATCGCCGAAGGGCCGATCGCTTCGATCATCACGACGAGCGGCATCGTTCTGCGCGTACCGGCCGGCAACGGCGACGCTGCGCTTGCTGCGCTCAGTGCTGCCGGGGTCACCGCGACAGCGTTTGAGAATGGCGAGATCCGCGCAGAGACCGGAGAGCAGCCAGGCTCGGTAATCGCCAAGCTGCTCGCCGACGCTGGCGTCTACCCCGACGAGCTGCGCCCGCAGACAGCAGACCTTGAGTCCGTCTTCCTCGATCTAACTGCTAGCGGCGAGGGGGAGAGCTGACGATGTTCGCCGCTGAGCTCTTGAAGGTCCGCAGCATGCCGGCGCCGCGACTTACGCTGATAATCACGCTGGCGTTGGTAGTGATCAGCGCCGTAATTGTTGTCGTCATCGCGCCCGAGGGCAGCGCGTCGACTGCCTACTACGAGGTCCCCGACTTAGTGGCTCAGGTGATCATTTCGATCGGAGCAATAGTCCTCGGGGCTTGGATCTTCGGCCTTGAGTTTTCAAGCAAGACGCTGCGGCTGGCGGCGACCGTCCAGCCGTCGCGCCAGCAGCTCGTGCTGGTGAAGCTTCTCAGCGCTGTCCTCTTGCTGCTCGCTTACGTGGTTGGGGTTATGGCGATTACGTTGCTGCTTGAAGCGATCTTGGCGTCTGTCGGTTCGGTCGCGTTTCCGTTTGGCCAGCAGCTCGACAATGCCCTCAGCGCCGGCGTCGAAGCGCTCCTCTGGGGCGTCTTCGCCTTCGGCTTATCGCTGCTCTTCCGCAGCTATACCGCCGGGCTTGTCGCTGCGCTGGTCTTAGCGCTCGGCGTTGACGCGGGGCTCCAGCAGATCCCAACCGTCGGCAAGTACAGCCTCGGGTCAGCCACGTCCTCGTTAGGCGACGCGATAACTGGAGGCGCTGCAACGCTGGCGCTTGGCGTGGCGCTGCTGGCCGTCGCAGCCTGGCTGATCGTCGTAATCGGCGCCGGCGCCGCGCGCTTCATCACGCGCGACTTGAAATAGCGCCCGCGCGAGCTGGTTATTTGCGTCAGACCGCCCCGAGACGTAGGCTGACCGCGATGACAACTTCCGCGGCAGCGCCAACTGGCATCGCCCGAATCTTCAATTCGCCGATCGTCGGCTTCGCGCCCTTCATCATCATGTCGCTGTTCTCCTCGCCGAGCAGCTTCTTCTACGCCGCCGGCTTGGCAGTTCTAAGCGCGGTCGTGATTGTCGTCGGCAATTGGCAGCTAAACCACATTCCCGCCGGTCAGCTCGATTGGGCGGCGCTGATCCTCTTTGGCGCGATGTTGCTCGTTGGGCTCGCCGACGATGGCGCGCATAAGTGGCTGATCGAGAACGCCAACCTGATGTCCGACATCGCGGTGCTGGTGATTACGGCTGGGGGAATGGCAGTCGGCCGACCGTTCGCGCTGATGTACGCGCGACTTAGCCCGAAGTTTGAGGCTGCTTGGCAGCAGGACAGCGACGGCTTTCGTGCCTGGGGGGTCCGCGCCTGCCAGCGAATCTCACTCTTCTGGTTCGCTGCCTTCGCCGTCCAGCTCGCCTGCCAGCTGCTTACGCAGTTCGGCGCGGCCAGCTACAACACTGCGGTCTGGAACTGGATCATTCCAGTCGCGGCGTTGGTTCTGGCAATGCGCCAGACGCACCGCTACTCAGC
>JAEMTR010000053.1:0-3975 GCA_016462245.1 Solirubrobacteraceae bacterium | reverse complement strand
CGGCTCTCGGCCAGCATCGCGTCGCGCTCGCCGATCTGCTCGACCTTGGCGAGCAGGTTCTCAGCCATGCGAATTGATGCGGCGTCGATCAGGCGACCGTCGAGTGAGACAGCGCCGCGGCCCTCTGAGGCAGCGATCTCCATCTCTTCGAGAATGCGGCGCGTGCGGCTGACGACGTGCTCGGCCGGCGTGAAGACCTCGTTCGCGAGCTCTACCTGTGAAGGGTGGATTGCCCACTTGCCTTCGCAGCCGAGCATTGCGGCGCGGCGAGCTGCCGAGATGTAGCCCTCAGGGTCGGAGAAGTCACCGAATGGACCGTCGATTGGCCGTAGGCCGTTGGCGCGCGCTGCGACTGCCATGCGGGCGATCGCGTAGTGCCACGGGTCGCCCCAGAAAGCCGTGCGGTCGGCACCCTCTTCGGCTGGGTCTGTCAGCACCGAGTAGTCGGCGCTGACGCCGCCAATGTTGGTCGTCGAAGATTGAATCGAGGCTGCGTAATCGGCGACTCCGAAAACCAGTGCTTCGAGCCGCTCCGGGTGCGATTGGGCGATCGTTTCAACGTTGGCCATTCCGGCCGCGGTCTCGATCAAGACGTAGAGCGCGATCGGCTCCTTGATTCCCATCGCTGCTTCGATCTGCTCGAGCATCGTCGCGACGAGGTGAACGTCGGCGGCGCTACTGACCTTCGGGATCAAGATTGCGTCAAGGTTGTTGCCGGCCTGTTCGACGACGTCAACGATGTCGCGGTAGCACCAGTAGGTGTCGAGGCCATTGATGCGGACTGAGACCGAGCAGGCCGACCAGTCGAGATCATTGAGCGCCGTGATTACGTTCAGTCGTGCTTGCACCTTGTCGTCGGGCGCGACTGCGTCCTCAAGGTCGAGGAAGACAACGTCGGCGCCGGCCTCAGGGGCGCGCTCGAGCATCCGCTCGTTGCTGCCGGGAACGGCCAATTCAGAACGGTGTAGTCGGTGGGTCATCGCCATGTCAGTCTCTCCTTTGAAGTGCGAGCGGCGCAGTCAACCACACCACGATGGCGGCTGTCAAAACGCCTTGTCCGTGGGGGCTCAGCCGGCAGTCAGTGTTTACGCCTTATTTAGGGCTCAGTCAATGAATCAAGCGAAAATTTTATAGTTTCAGCTATTGATCCTATTTGTTCGAACAGGCAGGGTATGCGAATGACAAATACTCCGATCGAAGCCATCAACGTCGAACCGCGCCTGCTCTGTGGCCCCGGCCCGGCAAACATCAGCCCCGACGTCCTCAGCGCGCTGAGCAAGCCGCTGCTCGGCCACCTCGATCCGGACATGTACGAGATCCTGACCGATCTCGCCGCGATGACGGCGAGGGTCTACCAGCGCGACGAGGGCGACGGCATGACTCTGCCGATCAGCGCTACCGGCACCTCGGGGATGGAGGCAGGGATCGCTGCGCTCGTCGAGCCAGGCTCGACCGTGATCATCGGCGTCAACGGCTATTTCGGCCGGCGCCTAGTTGAGATCGCAAGCCGCTACCACGCCAACGTCGTTGAGGTTGAGGCGGAGTGGGGGCAGGCTGTAACAAACGAGGCACTGCTCGAAGCATTGGCGCAGAACCCGGACGCGCGCCTGATGGCCGTCGTCTACGCCGAAACTTCCTCCGGCGTGCGCCACGACCTTCCCGAGCTCGGCGAAGCGATGCGGGACAACGACACCTTCCTGATGGCCGACTGCGTCACCGCCCTCGGTGGGATTGAAGTAGCGCTCACCGACTGGGGCGTCGACTACGCCTACAGCTGCTCGCAGAAGTGCCTTGCGATGAGCCCCGGCATGTCGCCGATCTCGATTTCGCAGCGAGCGTTGGAGTTCATGCGCAGCCAGCCGAAGCCGAGCACTTTTTATCTTGATCCGCAGCTGCTTGAGGCTTACTGGCTGGCGCGCCCGGCGGCCTACCACCACACGCTGCCTTCGCCGCTCGTCTTCGGCCTCCACGAGGCGCTTCGCGAGGTCCTCAACGAGGGCCTCGAAGCTCGCTGGGCCCGTCACGCAGAGGCCGGCGGCTACCTGCAGGCGGCGATGGCCGAGCGCAACATGGAACTACTCGCCGACCCAGCCCACCAGCTTCCGCAGCTAACCGCCGTGCTCGTCCCCGAAGGGATCGATGGCCCGGGAGTGCAGAAGCAGATGCTGCGCGAGCATGGAATTGAGATCGGTGGCGGCCTGCCAGGCGCGCCCGCGATGTGGCGCTTCGGCCTGATGGGCTACAACGCCAACGTCGCAACGGCCGACAAGGTTCTGGCCGCGTTCGACGCCGTGATGGCCGACGCGCCGACGCTGGCTGCCGCCTAGCACCGGAGGCATTACAGGCGTCGTAGTCGCGTTAGCTAGTCTCGCGCGATGGCCGCAGGGTTGGAAGGCACAGATCAGTCGTTGAGCGCGCGCCGGTGGTACTCGCTCTTCGTAGTGTCGGGGCTGATTGGGCTGGTCTGGATACTCAGTGATGGGTTCGTGATTGCTGTGCCGGCAATTAGTCACGACCTCGGCGGATCGACCGACCAGATGGCATGGGTGGTTAACAGCTTCACGATCGTCGGCTGTACGGCTGCGCTTTTTGGCCGACTCGGTGACGCTCACGGTGCTCGAAGGCTTGTTGCGGTCGGAATCCTGATCTTGATTGGCGGGTCCGTAATTGGCGGGTTAGCCCAGTCACCAGACATCCTGATCATCGCTAGGGCTTTGCAAGGCGTCGGCGGCATAGCGATGTTCACCTGCGGCCTAGCTCTGATCACGCATCAATTTCCGCCCGAAGAGCGATCGAAGGCGCTGAGCGTGAGGAGTGTGATCGCGTACGTCGCCAGCGGGTCGGCAGTCCTGATTCTTGCCTTGGTGTTGTCGGGGCTCGGTTGGAGATGGATATTTTGGTCGTCGATTGCAGTCGCGGCGGTAGGGCTTCTCCTGCTCGCAGTAACAACAACGGAATTCCGCGAGCCCAAATCGAACAAGAGACTTGATTTAGTCGGGGCTGCAACGCTCAGTTCCTCGTTCCTCGTTTTGAACTTCGCGCTGATCGAGAGCGACGAGCTCAGCTTCTTGCGGCTGCTGATCCTGCTCGCGGTTTCAGCGCTGCTCTTAACGTTCTTTGTGCGCGCGGAGAGCCAGGCAGCGGACCCGTTGATACCGCCCTCAGTGTGGCGGCAAACCACATTCACCGGCTCGATAATTGTCACCTTTTTATACGGCGTCGTGCTGAACGGCGTTCTCTTTCTCCTTGCGCTCTACCTACAGACCGTTAGGGGCCTAAGCGCAATCGATGCCGCCGCCGTGCTGATGGGTGCGACATTGGCGATTATCGTCGCCAATCCGCTTGGCGCTGGCTTGGTGAAGCGCGGCCGCTTGCTGCTGCCGGTCGTAGCAGGGATGGTTCTTGTGGCAGTCGCCTCTAGCGCCATTCTCGTTGGCGTGCAGCTCGACTCTACGCCCGTGATCCTCATCGGGCTCGTCGGTTTGGGTCTGTCGATAGGTGTTCAGATGACCGCGCTGTCGGTCTTGCAAGTCACTTCGGCAGGGGCCACGAAAGGCACGGCGAGTGGAGTCGTCGGGATCGTGACGGCCCTATCTGTGGCGATGGGTATCGCAATAGCAACTGCGGTCATGGAGAACGTGGCGGTTCGCTCCCTCCGAGGCGAGACGGGGTCGAATCAGCTCGAGGGCGTGAGCCATCAGAGGCTGCTCGACATTCTTAGTGGCGGGATCCCCCTTGACAGTCTCTCGGCAGCAGGACAGACGGTGGTCAAGAGCGCTTTCGATGCGGGGATGGTGGCTGCCTGCGTGGCCTTCGTCCTCTTTGCGCTAATCGGAGTTGGCGTTGCGCTGAAGATGCTTCGCAACATTGCTCTTGACGACGACTAGTTGCCTCAGGCGCAGAGAGCTGTACTAATCGCCCTCGAGCCGCTTGCGGATCTCGTGTGGCACGTCGACAGGCTGCGGCGCCTTCCAG
>JAEMTR010000052.1 GCA_016462245.1 Solirubrobacteraceae bacterium | reverse complement strand
ACGTTTGCCTTGGCCTCGGTCGGCTTAGAAGCGGCGTGGTCACTGGTGATCACGATCATCCCGCCATCGGCGTAAGCCTGCGACTCAATGATCGACGGCACGATCGTCTTCAGCCATTCGTCGGCCGCGGCGAGCCCACCAACCGCGTTACCACCACAGCTCGCTGCGCTTCCGTCGTGGCAGGCGTCGGGCGCAACCAGCGAGAAGGCGGGAGTGTCCTCAAGCTTCGCTAGGTCGGGCGCAAGGCGGTCGAGCCCCACGACGTTGCTCCCGCATTCCGATGACTCGGTAATCGAGCGGAAGTAGACGAACGGGTTGCGCCAGGTCATGTAGCCGTCGCCTGGGCGCGGCGCGGCGAACGGATCGTCGGCGCCGGCTTCGGGGGAGCGACAGCTGGTAACGCCGCTCGCAGGATCGTTTCCGATCGCTTCCAAGTAGCCCTTCCAAACCAGCCCGGCGCCTGTCATCTGGTCGGGAAGCGTCTTCGTCGTAGGCGGGTAACGGCAGCCGTCGCCGCTAGCGAGCCCGGTCTTGGCGTCAACCTTGCCTGGCTTGAGATCGACGAACTTCGGGCAGTTGGTGTTGGTCGTCGCGTTTGGTGGCTGGCCGCTGATCAGCGCCAGCGAGTTCGGCAGGCCAGCGGCTGAGATTGACTTGTAGTTAGAAAGCAGCGTTCCTTTGGCGCGAAGTTCGGTCCCGAGGTAGGAGCTAGCAGCGATCTTCGCTTTCACGCGCGGTACGCCTGCCGCGGCGGCTTGGCCGTAGATCTCTTCGTAGCTTGGGCCCGAGAGCGTGATCACCCAAGCATGCTTGATCGGTGCCGCTGAGGTCACCGTCGGCGTCGTAGTACCGCCTCCGCCTCCGCCTCCGCCACCGCCACTCTCTGGCGCACTGGGAGCGGTGACGGTCTCGAAGCTGCTGATGCCCGTGTCGACCGCTACCTCGTCCGCCGAAGTCGAAGAATCAACTGTTCCGTCGAGCGTGTCGCCGCCGAGCGCAGAATCGGTTGCTGCCGCATCTGCCGAAGCAACTAGCGCTGGCTGCCCAGCTGCGGCGCTGGTGCTGGCGGCCTTTGGTCCGCCAATCACTCCCAGCACAACGCCGACGGCGAGAAGCCCCAGCACTGCTCCTCCGACCACGCGCGGCGAGCCAAAGTCGAGGTCGCCGAGCGGAAAGCCTTCCCAGCCGGCCGGCTGCGCGCCTGCCTGCCCAGCGGCGCCAAGAGCGGCGGCGGTGAGGGCGACCGGCGCCGGATCACTAGCGAGCGGCGAGCGAGCCGCCTCAACAGGATCGAGCCGCGCCTCGCCGCGGCGCGCGCCGCAGCTCAGGCAGTAGCGCTGGTCGCCTGACATCGCTGCCGAGCACTGCGGGCAAGGCGCGCCATGCTCAGCTAGCGGGGAGCTGAAGAAATCGGTATCCATCGCCCGTGATTGTGGGGCAATAACGCCGGCGCGATGTGAACAGCCGGTAACGACGGCGTTAGGGCAATACGGGGGCAGAAGCACTCGTTCACGGCATCTTCACCGCGAGCACACCAGCAGTTCACATCCTCCTAGCCCCTGAAGCGCACAATCCTGCGGCAGGTCCATGAAAAGGCTGCGGCAAAAGTCGCAGCGAACTGAAACGAAAGGAATCACCTCTATGTCAAGTGTTCGCCTCCTCCGCGTGAGCGTCGCACTGGCCGCTATCGGTGCCGTCGCCCTCCCGGCGAGCGCATCGGCTAAGCCAGTGCTCACGATGAGCGGTTCGACCTCGGTCGCCCCACTCGCAGCGCTGCTCGCTCGCGGTTACCTGAAGGAAACCAAGAACTCAGTCAAGTTCAAGCTCGCTCAGGGCGGCTCCGACGTTGGCGTTGCCGACGTTGCTGCTGGCCGTGTCTCGATCGGGATGTCATCACGTGACCCGAAGTCGAGCGATAGGGGAGTTTTCTTCAACAAGATCTCTAAGGATGCAATCTGCATCGTCACGAACCCATCCAACCCAATCGCAAACCTCTCGCAGGCGCAGATCCAGGCGATCTTCGGCGGCACGGTTCGTGACTGGAAGGATGTTGCTGGTTCGGGCATCACCGGCGCGATCGACGTAACGGTCCGCACCGCTGCTTCCGGAACTCAGGATGCGTTCGCGAAGATCTTCCTCGGCACGACGAAGCTGACCGGCGCCGCGTCACAGAAGGCCTCGAACGGCCTGATTCAGCAGGCAGTGAAGACGAACAAGAACGCGATCGGCTACGTGTCGATGGACTTCACCACAGGAGTCAACGCAGCGTCCTACAAAGGCGTTTCTTGCGACCTGCGTAACGCAAAGTCAGGCGAGTACGGCGGCGTCCGTAACTTCTGGATGGTTACGCGTGGACCGGCAACCGGAAACACCCTGAAGTTCATCAAGTGGATTCAGGATTCAGCCGCAGCCGCGAAGATCACCGGAACTCACTGGGTTCCGCTGAAATAGTGCTGCACCGGCTCAAAGAGCCGTGGACGGACAGGCGCGCCGGGCTGTTGCTCGGCGCGCTTGCCTGTTCTGTGCTGGCCGTAATCGTCTTCATGCTCGTGTTTATCGCGATCAAGGCGTGGCCTTCCTTTGCCAACAACGGGCTTTCGTGGTTCTCCTCTAAGGGAGTCGTTGACCAGCAGTTCGATGCGATGGTCAACTCGGGCCTCAACCCAAGCGCCGCCGACTACGAGCTCGGCGCCTGGCCGCTGATTTACGCGACTCTCCTCACGACTTTCTTTGCCACCTTCTTTGGCCTGATCTTCTCGCTTCTGTCGGCGATCTTTATCGTCGAGTTTGCCCCCGAACGGATCCGCCGCGTGATCGTCCCCGTTGTGCGGCTACTCGCCGCCGTCCCGTCAGTTATCTACGGGCTGATCGGCATTCTCGTGCTCGCCCCCTTCATCGGCAACAGCGTGATCACCGCGGAGCAGAAGAGCTCGGTGCAGTTCGTGATTCCGCTCTCCGGCACCGGCCTTGGCGTCGCGATCGCAGTACTGACAGTGATGATCACGCCGATCATGATCGCGATCACGGTCGACGGGCTGCACGCAATTCCACGCGCTTGGAAAGAGGGCGCCCTTGCTCTCGGCGTTAACCGTTGGCGCGCGATGTGGACCGTCACGGTCCGCGCGGCCCGCCCGGCGATCATCGCTGGCGCCGTGCTGGCAACTGCCCGCGCACTGGGCGAGGCGATCATGATCTCGATGGTCGCTGGCTCGAAGGGCTTCTCGCCGAACCCGCTCGATGGTTTTGTTTTCTTCTTCGAGCCGGTTCGTACGATGGCCGCGACCGTCGTTGAAAATGCCGAGTCGATCAACGCCCCGGCCATGCAGTCCAGCCTCTACGCGTTAGCGCTCGTGCTGCTGGTCGGCGCCTTCTTCCTCTCGCTCGGTAGCTGGATCGCCAAGCAACCACTGAAGAAGTACGGAACGAGGTCGTAATGAGCGTCCCGACACGCCCCGGGGGAACAGCGCCGCCACTTCCACCACTACCGCTACCTCGCTCACCTGGCGGCGGTGGCCGCCAAGGCAGATCACCGAAGAAGAAGCGCGTTAATGAGTCGATCAGCACTTGGCGGCTAACCGACCGGATCGGCTACGTGCTGATGTGGGCGGCAGGGCTACTGCTCTGTGCGATCGGGATTGGAATCCTCGCCTACATGGCCTTCAAGGGGGTTCAGTACCTGCGCCCCCAACTAGTTCTCACCAGCCCGACGGCCGACGTTGACCAATCGGCCAGCGGCGGCTTCCTTGACCCGCTACTGGGGACGATTTTGATCACGCTGATCGGGATCGTGATCGCTACACCGATCGCGATCGGTGCTGCCACGTGGATCGTTGAATACGGCCGTCCAACTTGGCTGGCGCGGCTGATCGACTCGGGGATCGAGATCATCGCTGGCACGCCCGACATCGTGATCGCGCTCTTCGGCCTCGTCCTCTTCCAGCAGGGGATCTTCGGTTGGATGTCGTTTACCGCCGCTGGCGGCGCTGTCTTCGGCCGCTCGTTCCTGACCGCCGGCGCGATGATGTCGCTGATCGCCCTGCCGATGGTCTTCGCTGCGACGCGCGAAGGCCTGCAGTCGATTCCGATCCACATTCGCGAAGCCTCCTACGCGCTCGGAAAGACCAAAGCCGCAACGATTCGCCGCGTGCTTCTTCCATCCGTGAAGGCCAACATCTCGACCGGCGCAGCGCTCGGAATGGGCCGCATCGCCGGTGACACGGCGATCATCGTCGTGCTGCTCGGCGCATCACTGACGCTTGACCCAGAGGGCGACGTCCCCGGGCTCAACGTGCTGAAGGGAACCGGCTCCACGCTTACCAGCTACGTCTACAACAACTCACCAGCAGGCGAAGGCAACGCGCCGCAGAAGGCCTACGCTGCCGCCTTCGTACTGCTGCTGATTGTGTTGGCACTGAACTTCGCCGTTGACCTAATCGCCCGCAGCGGCGCGAAGACTGGACTAGAAACCTCGAGGCTGGGAGCACGCTGATGATCGACCCGCACGAAAAAACTTCACGCCCCGCGCGGACTACAGACGAGCCTGCCAATGGGATGATGCCTCCGCCGATCCGACGGATCACACTCGACAGCCAGCCAACTGTCGCCCTGCCGCCATCACAGGACGCCGTTGCGATCGCCAACACCGGCGACCGTAGCCTTGCCGCAGCCGGGCGACCAACGCGCGGCGTCGCGGGCCCGGAGCGGATGACGATCTCCGATCTGAGCGTCTACTACGGCGATAACCACGCCGTTAAGCACGTCTCGCTACCGATCCGCCAAGGCGAAGTGCTAGCGCTAATTGGGCCTTCCGGCTGCGGCAAGACGACGCTGCTGCGGACGCTCAACCGCCTGACTGAGCTGACCGGCACGGCTCGGCGTGAAGGGTTGATTACGCTCGACGGCACCGACATTGATTCGCTCGAAGTGACAGAGCACCGTCGCCGCGTTTCGATGGTCTTCCAGCAGCCGAACCCTTTCCCGATGTCGGTCTTCGACAACGTCGCCTACGCGCTGCGCGAGCAGGGAGCGAAGCGGCCGAAGAAGAAGGTTCTCGAGCCCTACGTCGTCGATGCGCTCCAGCGCGCCGGTCTCTACGACGAGGTTTCCTCGAACCTCGACCACCCCGCTCTGCGCCTCTCCGGCGGCCAGCAGCAGAGGCTCTGCATCGCGCGGGCGCTCGCTGCGCGGCCCGAAGTGCTGCTGATGGACGAGCCCTGCTCGGCACTCGACCCGAAGTCGACGAACGTGATCGAAGAGCTGATCGTTGAGCTGCGCAAGGAGCTGGCGATAGTGATCGTCACACACAACTTGCAGCAGGCCTACCGCGTCGGCGATCACGTCGCCTTCATGTATCTCGGTGACCTCGTTGAATACGGCCCGACCGACGATCTCTTCGACAATCCGAAGGCCGCGCGGACGCGCGACTACATTGGTGGCGCCTTCGGATGATCTTCCGCTTGGCGATCACAGCGGCAGCATTGCTGGCCTCGGTCGGCGGGCTCTCTGCGTGCGAGTCGACCCAAGAGACGAGCCAGCGACTCTCGCTCAACGCGAAGAAGCTGCTCAACGTCGAGGGGCTCAAGGTGACGAAGCAGAATGCCAGGATCAAGGTCAGCTCGACGACCGTGCTGCACGACGAGTACGGCTCGGCTGTCGTCGTCAATCTCAACAACAGCGGCAAGACGCAGCTGGCCGTGCCGATCGCAGTCAAGCTGCTCGGCAAGAAGAAGAAGAAGATCTGGGACAACTCGCTGGCCGGGCTCGACACCTCGCTGATCAGCACCGCAGTCGTAGAGCCGGGGCGCAGCTTCTGGGTCAACAACCAGATTCAGTCGCAGGAGATTCCGCGCAGCGCGACGGCCAAGGTTGGGATCAGCGACACGCCGCTCAAGACCGCTCTGCCGAAGATGGCGATCTCCAAGGAGGCCCTCGACAGCGACGTTTCAGGCGCTTACCTCAGTGGAGTGATCACAAACAATTCGAAGATCGTTCAGAAGCGCATTGTGATCTCCTGCATCAGCTCCCGCGGCAGTACAATTAAGGCCGCCGGACGAGCGATCATCGAGCGCCTGCAGCCAGCGCCGACAAAGAAACCAAACCTCTTTCGCGTCTATTTCATTGGCAACCCAAAGGGCGGAAGCATGAAGTGCGTAGCACCACCGACGACACTGACTGGAGAGTAGGAAAACATGTTTAGCGACCAGATCAACGCAGCGCAAGTTGGGGTTCCCGGCGACTCTTGCACTACCTGCGGCTCAGCGCTCAGCCCCGACCAGCGCTACTGCCTCTCCTGCGGCACGCGCCGCAGCGGCGCAAACCTCCACTTCCAGCAGATCCTTGCCGCCGAAGCCGCGGCGCAGGCTCCGGCCGTTAGCCCGGCTCAAGCTGCTGATGGCGCTGGCGGCGCTACGACGCGCTCATCGATGCCGGCGCTCGCTTCGATCGCCTGCTTGCTGCTGGCGCTCGGCGTTGGCGTGCTGATCGGTAAGTCCGGCAGCGGCTCGGCCAGCGCTGGCACGACGCAGGCAGTCACCGCTGCTCCGCTGGCCACCGATGCTGCCGCCGGGGCTGCTGATGCCGAGGCAACGGCAGCGAAGAAGAAGTCGACGACCAGCGACACGCCGGCGGCATCAACGGCTGCAAACCCATCGCTGAAAAAGCTTGAGAGCCTCTCCCCCGAGCAGTACCAGAAGGAATCGCTGAAGCTGCCGAAGACGGTCGGTACAGGCGGCGCTCCACCTCCAGTTGACAACAAGGCGCCGGCTGGTGGCGGCTCCTTCGACACGATCGGATAACGATGAGCATTCTTGACAGAGTTCGTAAGAACGGCACTCATACAGCAGCAGAGCAGCAGCCTGGAGTCGGCTCGCCGGCCTACACCGAGATGCACCAGCGCCGCGACGAGCTGGCTGCAGTCGTCGCCGAGCTGACCTGGGATCTAGGCGGTCTGACCTACGAGATGGCGGTCCGCGACCACTTCCGGATCGACGTTCTAGTTAGGCGCGCCGCAGAGCTACAGCAGGCTGATGCCCAGCTCGGCGAGGTCGAACGCCTACTCGCGGCCGACTACGAAGGAATTAGCGGCGGCTGCCGCGCCTGCGGCGCTCCACATAGCCGTGGCGCGGTCTATTGCTGGCAGTGTGGGATGCAGCTGCTGCAGGAGTCCCAGAGCGCAATCGTTACTGGTGTTACGGCGCCGTCTGCCGAAGTTCCGGCGCAGACTGCCGCGCCGTTGGACGTTCCTGACGCGCCGACGCAGGTGCAGCCTCCTGCGGCGCCGCGCCAGCCGCCACCACCGCCGCGCTAAGGGCGCCGGCCATTGGCTCGGCTGGGCACCTCGTTGCAGCGTTAGCGCGCCAGAGAGATCCGCACGTATCTTTTCGCCGTAGAGGGTGTAGGTAGTTCGCGGTGAAGAGGAGATTTGTCAGATCTTCAGGATCTCTTTACCACCACAGTGATACTTAGTTTCAGAGCGTGATCGAAGGGCAGTGCTACTGAGGTTGCACGCGCAACGATTTTCCGCTACAATTCCTACTTAGGACATCGGATATGGAATCAACAATCAACATCTCATCTTCACTGCCTGACGAGGTACGCGAGCCGACTACGGTCGCAGACCCCGTTGATCAGCTACTGCGGCGTGCGTCGCAGTACCGCCTCCTGCGCCCAACCGAGGAGCTCGAACTCGCCAAGCGGATCGAGCGCGGTGACCTGCGCGCCAAAGAGCTGATGATCAACTCCAACCTGCGCCTCGTCGTTTCGATCGCGCGCCGCTACCAGGGCCTCGGCCTCGGAATGTCGGACCTCGTACAGGAGGGCATGATCGGCCTGATCCGCGCAGCCGAGAAGTTCGACTACCGCAAGGGCTTCCGCTTCTCGACCTACGCAACGCTTTGGATCCGCCAAGCAATCCAGCGCGGCCTTGACAACACGGCCCGCACCGTACGCTTGCCGGCAAATGTTGCTCAGCAGACGCGCAAGGTTGAGCGCGTGGCTGCCGATCTAGCCGCCAAGCTGGAGCGCGACCCGACCTCGGAAGAGATCGCCGCCGAAACCGGCTTCGAGCCGGACGAGGTTGAACGCCTTCGCAAGCTTGATACGAAGCCCGCGAGCCTCGACGCCCGCGTTGGCGAGGACGATTCAGCGAGCCTTGGCGAGCTGCTCGACAGCGACGCACCGACGCCTGAAGAGCAGGTCGGCGACGACGACGTCTCAGAGCAGATCGACCGCGCGCTCGAAGAGCTTCCGATCGCTGAGCGCCAGATGATTGAGCTTCGCTTTGGTCGCAGCGGCGAGTCGCCGCACACGACTGCGCAGGCAGGCCGTCGCCTCGGCGTCAGCACCGCTGAAGCGCAGCGGCTCGAGAAGCGCGCACTCTCGCGCCTCGCGACGCTCGAGCGCATCAACGCGCTGCACGACGC
>JAEMTR010000221.1 GCA_016462245.1 Solirubrobacteraceae bacterium | reverse complement strand
GGCCGGCCGGGGGGAATGTTTGTCAGTGGGATCACGGCAAGCGCGCCGCTCTCCAGTTC
Source organism: Solirubrobacteraceae bacterium (assembly GCA_016462245.1). Classification (GTDB taxonomy): domain Bacteria; phylum Actinomycetota; class Thermoleophilia; order Solirubrobacterales; family Solirubrobacteraceae; genus F1-60-MAGs163. Next base: position 2,240 of record JAEMTR010000221.1, on the reverse strand, counting down.
GCTGGCGACCGAGTCACGGGCGAGGAATGAGATTCCAAGGCCTGACTTAACGGCCTGCTTGATCGCACCGTTCGACCCAAGCGTCAGTGTGCTGACAGTGAGCCCGTTGGCGGCGATGTAATCCTCGTTGGCCGTCCTCGTTCCGGAACCTTGCTCGCGCAGCAGCCAGCGGCTGCCGTTTAGTTCGGCTGCCGTGACCGAAGACTTCTTCGTCAGCGGCTCATCGGGCGCGCCGGCCAGCACCAGCTCATTTGGCCTCACCGACTGCGACTTGATCCTTCCTTCGCGGCCGCCGCTGGGGGGACGGCCTACAAAAGCGATGTCGGCTTCGCGCCGCAGCAGTAGCTGCAACACGCGCTCGCGGTTGCCGACCGCGAGCGTTAGGTCGACGTCGTGGTTGCGCGAGGCGTAGCGCTGCAACAGCACCGGCACAAAAGACTCGGCGGCGGTTGTAACGGCGGCGATCCTTAGTCCGCTTTCGGCGGCCCCCGAGGCCTCGACAGCAGCCGCTGCGCCGCGGTCGAGCAGGCCGATGATGTCTGTCGCGTAAGGGGCGAAAGCGCGCCCCGCGGCGGTCGGCGTCACGCCGCGCCCGTCGCGTTCCAGGAGCGGCGTTCCGATCTCACGCGTTAAGGCCCGAACCGCGGCCGAGATTGACGGCTGCGTCACAACCAGCTCCTCGGCGGCCGCAGTTACTGAGCCGGAGCGGATTACGGCAAGAAAGCTGCGCAGCTGTGTGAGCGTGATTGCCACGCGCCAAAGATAGACGAGTGGCTAAGAGTTATGGCGAATTGTTTGGCTTACGTTGTGGTGGCGTGCTAGCCGGTGACGCCGCCAGGCGTCGGTGTCGGCGTCAGCGAGCCGATCACGCCGATCCTGAAGCCGAACCATGGGTAGTGGTTCTTCAAGTTGTCGTCCTCGGCGTTGAGGCCGACGGCCGAGAGCCAAAGCTGAACCGCATCGTCCTCGCCGACCGGTGAGCTCGCGATTCCGCCGTGCATCCGGCGGTATGTCAGCAACCTGTCTTGGCCCGCAGGTGCCGCAGTCACGGTGTCTGTCCACTCGACGACGTTGCCGCCCTGATCGAGCGTTCCCCATGGCGAGCGCGTGCGCGTCTGCCCGACCGTGCTGACGTTTCCTTGGAAGAACTTGTTCAGCTCGGTTGGGTCTTCTCCCGCGAATGGGTAGACCGAGCAGTCGGCGGCCGATACCTGCGATGGGCACCAGTTTGGGGACGGTAGGCCCGGAGCTGTGTAGGTCGAAAGCGGCTGGGTCGATCCGTTCGTAACTGCTCCTGTACCAGGGTTTAGCACCGAGGAATTTGGCGCCGTGGCCGATCCGTCACCGAACACGCCGGCGTTGGTCGGGTACTTCCAATAAGAGTCTGTGCCGCCGCCCTTAGGGTCGTAGTAGGCCGCCTTCATCCACTCGTTCTGGCTTGGAACTACGAAGCCGTTCGAAGCCTTTCGCCCGCTGCCCGCTTTCGGCCTTGTAACGCCGAGGTCATACATTCCCGTCTCAGTCCTAGCTGACAGTCGGACGCGGTAGGTCGTGATCGTGCGCCCATTCGCGCGGCTCGTCTTCTTCGACAGCAGCGTTCCGTTCTGCAGCGCGTTGACGAAACGGGCGGCGCGGCCGAAGGTTGCGAATCCGTAGGGCTTATTTGCCCACTGCGGGTAAGCGACGCTGTAGCGGGTTCCGCGAGGTGCTCGTTGATTGAAATTGATTGAGCCGTAGCGAGGCCAGCGCGTTCCGCTCTCCTCTGGCATGTAGAGCCGCGGCGGGTTCGTGAGGCCAAAGTTGGCGGTGTTTAGAAAGGCGACGTACTGAGCAACCGTTACTTCAAGTTCGCCGATTTGGTAGCGGTTCTCGACGCCGCCGACCGCCATACATGGGCCGAATGGCGCGGGGTCTGGTTCGGGAACGCCAGCGCACGAGGGGTAGATCGCGTCGGTGAAGGGAACGATGCTGACCGACTTATTGCCGGGGGAATCGATCGAAACGGTTCGAACCGAGATCACCTTCCCGTACTTTTGGGCACTCGCTTGGGCCGGTAGCACAGCTACGAGCGCGACCAGAAACGGAAACAGCAACAGTCTTTTCATGGGCTGAATTAAAGCAGAGCGTGGGAGCGAAACCGTGCCGGGTCAACGCAGCTTCGAAGCCAACGCTGGAGCGGCTTCGCTCGATGCGCCCGACAGGATTCGAACCTGTGTCTGACCGATTATGAGTCGGGGGCT
>JAEMTR010000220.1 GCA_016462245.1 Solirubrobacteraceae bacterium | reverse complement strand
GCCTAATCAACCTCGACTTCGCCGACGTGCGGACAGTTATGGCTGACGCCGGCTCGGCGATGATGGGGATCGGTGCCTCAACCGGAGAAACGCGCGCAATTGACGCAGCCAAAGCGGCAATCGAGAGCCCGCTGCTTGAGGACACGATCGAAGGCGCCACCGGAATTCTGCTGAACATCACCGGAGGTAGCGAGCTCGGCCTGTTCGAAGTCAACGACGCAGCCGAGATCGTTCACTCGGCGGCCGACAAGAACGCCAACATCATCTTCGGCGCTGTGCTCGACGAGTCGATGGGCGAAGAGGTTCGCGTGACCGTGATCGCGACCGGTTTTGATCAGGCCTCTAATCGGGGCCGTTCGCGCACGGCGCGCGCCGAGCCAGGCGATCGAGCACCTCGCCGCGACCGCTCGCCGAAGCCGCTACCTGCTGACACCAAGATCAGCGACGACGATCTCGATATTCCATCGTTCCTGAAGTAGCATTCGGCCGCTGATGGCCGCGGGCAACTACCCACCAGAGCTTCGCTACCACGCCGAACACGGCTGGGCGCTGGTCGGCGGCGATCAGGCGACGCTTGGGATTAGCTGGTTTGCGCAGGACGCGCTTGGCGAGGTTGTCTTCGTCGAGCCGCCAGAGCTCGGCGCCGCGATCATCGCTGGCGAATCGTACGGCGAAGTTGAATCGTTGAAGGCGATTAGCGATCTAATCGCGCCGCTGAGCGGCAAAGTGATTGAGCTCAACGGGGCGCTCGCGGCCGATGCGGAGCTAATCAACGCCGCGCCTTATGGAGCTGGATGGCTGATCAAGATCCAGTTATCCGATCACGGCGAGGCCGGCCTGCTGATGAGCGCTGAAGCCTACGAGGCGACGCTCTCCTAGCGATCGCAGCCCGAAACTGTCCGCTCCGGCGGTAGCCTCGCTTTAGATGCGCATCTTCTCTGGGATTCAGCCAACCGGCCGCAAGCACCTCGGCAACTACATCGGCGCGATCCGCCAATACGTCGACGGCCAACAGCGCGCGGCGCAAGGTGATGGATTGGCGATCTTCTGCATCGTTGACCTGCACGCGATCACAGTCGCCTACGACCCGGTAGAGCTGCGCGAGCGGACCTACGACACCGCTGCGCTGCTGATCGCCGCTGGGCTAGACCCAGAGAGCTGCATTCTTTTCCGCCAATCCGACGTGCCGGAGCAGACAGAGCTCTGCTGGCTGCTCTCGTCGGTTACTGCGCACGGCGATCTAAACCGGATGCATCAGTTCAAGGAGAAGTCGGAGGTTCAGCGTGAGCTGATCTCGGCCGGGCTCTTCTTTTATCCAGTGCTGCAGGCCGCCGACGTGCTCGCCTACCGCTGCGACGAGGTACCGGTAGGGGAAGATCAGCGCCAGCACATCGAGCTGATGCGCGACATCGCCGAGCGCTTCAACGCCCGCTTCGCCGACGGTGGGGAGATCCTCGTAGCGCCTGAACACCGGATCCCAGAGGTCGGTGCTCGGATCATGGATCTGCAAGACCCGACTTCGAAGATGTCAACAACGGCGGCCTCCGAGGAGGGCACGATCTACGTGCTCGATGAGCCGGAGATGATCAAACGCAAGCTGGGCCGGGCGGTCACCGATTCCGATGACCCGCCGCGAATTGCAGTCGATCCGGGCAAACAGGGCGTCAGTAACCTGCTCGACATTCTTGCTGCCTGCAAAGGGATTACTCCCGACGAGGCGGCCGCTGAGCTGGCCGAGGCGCGCGGTTACGGAGACCTCAAGGGCGCCGTCAGCGATGCCGTCAGCGAGATGCTTGCACCGGTTCGTGAGCGCTACGAGCAGCTGCGTGGCGACGAGGCTGCGCTGGAGAAGATTCTGCTCCGCGGAGCCGAGCAGGCGCGTGAGATTGCCGCCGTCACGCTGGCCGAGGTTCGCGCCGCGATGGGTGTCGGCCCCGTGAGCTGAGCGACGTGAACCGCCGGCTCGTAATCCTCGTCGGTTCAGTCGTCCTACTCGACACGCTCTTCTACGCCGCGCTGGCGCCACTGCTGCCATCCCTGTCAGCCCAGTTTGGCCTCGATAAGGGTGGCGCCGGCCTGCTGGTTGGGATTTACCCGATCGGAACATTTCTGGGCGCAGTGCCGGCTGGTTGGGCGACAGCCCGCTACGGACCTCGCCCAACGGTTCTCGTTTCGCTCGTCGTAATGGCGGCAGCAGCGCTCGTCTTCGCCTTCGGCCAGACGATCGAATTGCTCTACATCGGTCGATTCCTGCAGGGCATCGCCGGCGCGATTTCATGGACAGCCGGGCTCGCGTGGTTGGCTCAATCGACGAGCACTGAGC
>JAEMTR010000219.1 GCA_016462245.1 Solirubrobacteraceae bacterium | reverse complement strand
AAGGGCAAGGCGCCGAAGGGTGGCTTCAAGAGCATCTCATGGGCCCACGGAACAGTTGGCGCTGCAGACGTATGCGCGCCATCGCGCAACGTGGCTGGCGGACCGGCTGACGACTACATCACCTTCACGAACGGGCGGGGCGACGGCTGGCTCAAGGCTGGATACGCCGTCGTGCGTACCGACTACGAAGGGCTCGGCACGCCAGGGCCGCACCCCTACCTAATCGGCCCCTCAGAGGGCCGCGGCGTAGTTGAAATCATGCTGGCCGCACACCAGCTCTACCCGAAGCTAAGCAAGGACTATCTAATCGGCGGCCACTCACAGGGCGGCCAGGCATCTGTCTTCGCTGCGTCGCTCGCTCCGAAGCTGGCGCCGAAGCTGAACCTGAAGGGCGTCTTCTCCTACGCTCCGGCCTCGCACCTCTACGAACAGGGCAACGCAGTCAGCAGCCTTGGCGATGATTTCAAGGGGCTGACAGCGCTGGCCGTGATGATCCTGTACAGCGCTGCGCGCGAATCGGGAGTTGATCCGAGCACGCTCGTCACTCCTCAGATCGCTGCCCTGCTGCCGAAGATTGAGCAGGTCTGCTCCGCGCAGCTCGGCGGCGACGACATCTTCGGCAATATCGCGCCGAAGGACGTGCTCAAGGCAGGCGCAACGACGGCCAGCATTGATGCCGCGCTGAAGGCGATGAACCCGAACGTGAAGATCAAGGCTCCGGTTCTAGTCGCTCAGGGACTCGGCGATACGACCGTCTTCCCGTCCTTCACTGAGGCTCTTGTGAATGAGCTGAAGACGAGCGGCAACAAGGTCACCTACGAAACATTCCCGGCGCTAACGCACTCGGGTGTCGTGACCGATCCAGCAGCAGGGGCAGTCGTCTTGGCTTGGATCAAAGCGCAGCTGCGCTAAACAACGCGAAGCGGCCTGCTCGATTCGCTGAGCAGGCGGCTTAGCAGAAGCTCGACCAGGGGCCGGTAGCCGATACGAAGCGCAGCTTCGATCGGCGCCGGCGCACTGATTTCGACGGCGACGGTGCAGCCCTCGGCCGCCCGGTCGACGCGGTGGACCATCTCGACCGGGCCAACCTGCCAGGTCCACGAGCGGCCCGGGTCAACGGCTGTGATCGTCGCCGGTATCGGAACCACTCCGAGCAGCCGCGCGTAACCGCGCGCCCCGACGCGCACCTCGCCGTCACCTAACCCCCAAGCGCCGCGAACGTGCGGCGCCCAGCTCGACCACTCCTGCGGCCGCGAAATCAGTTCCCAAGCGCGGACCGGATCACCGCGGCCACTGCGCTGACAAACAAACACCGCAGCTAAGCCCCGATCGCGGCCGCGTCAGCGGCGTCGGCCGCGCCGCCACGCCGCGTCACTTCTGCCCGCGCGCGGTCGATACCACCGTGCTCGAGTGCCGCAAGCTCACTAGTTCCGCGCCAGACAACGCGGCCGTGGCGGCGGACTGTGACGTGCATCTGGCCGCCGAGGTGCTCGATTGCGCCGGGCACATTGCGCCGCTCGGCCGGCAGCGGCACCGGCAGTACGTGCGCAGCCCCGAGAGGTGCGTAGCCGTCAATCTCAACCTGCCAGCGGGCGCTGCGGCCGCTCAGCCGCCAGTGCTCGTCGCCAACCTCAGCCTGTACCGGCGAGAAGCCTGGGTCGCCCAAACGGATCAGCGTCCCGTCAGGCAGCAGCACGACGATCGCCGTCACCTCGACGCTCAGCGGCCCCGGTTCGATAATCCCGCCGGCAAAAGCAACACAGACCTGGGGCTCGGCGAAACCCTGCGCCTGCCCCCACCACCAAGCCGGCGGAAAGCCGCCCTTACCCCAGTTCTTCTCGGCGTAGACCTGAGCGCCCTCAAACTCCCAAAGATCGTCGCCCAGCCGCGCGCTGCCGCTGGCACTGCCACCAAGCAGCCATGGATGCCAGTACTGGTTGAGCGCAGGAACAGACTGAAAGATGCTTGAGCCACCGAGCACGCGGCGCGGCCACGGGCGCGGGCTGTCGATCTTCAGCTCTAGCTGAGCGTCTGGACCAAGGTCAACTTTCACGCTGTCCGGACCGGCAACAAAAGCATCGCCGGCCGAGGCGCCGAGCTGCTCCCAGTCGGCTGCACCCTGCGGATGGGCGACCGTGCGCAGGAACTGATTCGGGTAGCCGGCAAGGCCCAAAGTTGCCCAGTGGCCGTCGGCGGCGCGGTTAACTCCGATCAGCGCAATCACGACGCGCCCGCTCGCGGGATCGGTGATGCGCCAGAAGTAACCCTCCATCGCAACGCCGTGGTACGCAAGCTGATTACCGAACGGAAGGTCGGCGCCGCCG
>JAEMTR010000218.1 GCA_016462245.1 Solirubrobacteraceae bacterium | reverse complement strand
CCGGCAAAGGCGAGTATCTGCTGCCGTCAAACCGCACCGCGACGTCGGTCGATCTCGATCTGATCAACAACATCATGCGGTTGCCGTTTCGTCAGCGCTTCACGATCATTCTGAACGAGTTTGGGACCGCGCTGGCCGGCAATGGTGAGGAGCTCAACGCGGCATTGAAGGTGACCGACCCGGCGCTGAAGGAGTTTGGCGACGTGCTCGGAATTCTCGCCCGGCAGAACAAGCAGCTTGGCGCTCTGGCTGAAAACGGCAGCAAGGTGGTGACGTCGCTGGCGCGTGAGCGCACGAGCGTCGCAGGCTTCATCAACTCCTCCGGCTACACGGCCGAGGCGACCGCTGAAGAGAGCGCATCGTTAAGCGAGAACCTGCAGAAGTTCCCCGGCTTCCTTGAGCAGCTGAGGCCGACGATGAATGATCTGGCCAGCTTTGCGAGCGCCGCAACTCCGGTCTTTACAGATCTCAACCGTGCCGCCGACTCAATCAACACCTTCACGCTCGGTGCGCCGGCCTTCAACGAGGCTGGAATTCCGGCGCTGGAATCGCTCGGTGACACGGCCGATGTGGGCGGGCCGGCGCTGGTTAGTTCATTGCCGCTGGTCGAGAAGCTCGGCCCGCTTGGAGCGAATGCCAAGCCCGCCGTGACCGATCTTGCCGCGCTGCTCAGTTCGCTCAAGAAGAACGGTGGAATCGAGCAGTTGATGACGCTGATCTACAACTCGACCAGCTCGCTCAACGGTTTTGACGAATACGGCCACTACCTGCGGGCGCGGCTTACGACGACAAGCTGTCAGTCATTCAGAATCAAGAACGACATCAACTGCAACGCCAACTTCGTCCTCGGCTCAGGAAGTGGCAGCACTTCAGCGGCTCCGCAGCGAGCGGCCGGCAATGCTTCTCGCCCTACTGCGGCGGTAGCGCCGAAGCCCGCAGCCGTGGCGCCAGCACCGCCAATCCCGTCCAGTGGCGCAGCTGAGCCTCGCAAGCCGACGAAAAAGCCCGCCGATCCGCAGTCCGCCCGAGCCCTCCTCGACTACCTGCTTGGAAAATGAGTCCGGGCCGCAAAAAATCCTCAATCGCTGCCAACCCGGTGCTGATCGGCGCCGTGACGACGCTCGTCCTCGTCGTGCTCGTCTTCCTCGCCTACAACGCCAACAACGGCCTCCCATTCGTGCCCTCCTACGACATCAAGGTTGAGGTGCCAAACGCTGCCGGGCTGGTCAAAGGCAACGAGGTTCGCGTCGGTGGCACGCGCGTTGGCGTGATCACCAAGATCGAACCGCAGACAGAGCCCGACGGCGCCGTCGTTGCGGTCTTGACGCTGAAGCTCAACAGCGTTGTCGAGCCGGTTCCCGATGACACAACGGTGATGATTCGCCCGCGTTCGGCGTTGGGGCTGAAGTACGTCCAGTTGACGCGCGGCTCTTCGCAGCAGGGCCTGCCCAACGGTGGCACCTTGGCGATCGCCCAGGCGCGGCCCGAGCCGGTTGAGATCGACGAATTCTTCGACATGTTCAATGAACCGACGCGGCGAGCTTCACAGGCCAACTTGGCATGGTTTGGTAACGCGATCTCAGGCCGCGGAGTTGACCTCAACCTGTTCATTCAGGATCTGAAGCCGTTCGCCGAAGAGGTCACTCCGCTGATGCGCAACCTGTCGAGCCCACGGACCGATCTGTCCGGCTTCATCAGCGGTCTTTCGCGCAGTTCCAGCGTTGTTGCGCCGGTAGCCGACACCCAAGCTCAGTTGTTCGTCAATCTTGACGAGACATTTCAGGCGCTGGCCTCGGTTGCGCGACCTTATATCCAGGAGTCGATTACAGAGGGCCCTGCGACGCTCCAGAACGCGACCGTCAACCTGCCTCGTCTGCGCCCATTCCTCGTAAATAGCGCGACGCTGTGGAGCGCGCTTCAGCCGGGCATCAAATCGTTGACCGGAGCTTCCCCCGACCTAGCAAGCATCGTCACTGTCGGCACGCCGGTGTTTAAGAGTTCACCGGCCTTCAACGCGCAGCTCGCGACAACCTTCACCGCCGTCGCCGCTTTCTCGACCAATCCAAGCACGACGCTCGGAGTTGTCGACCTGACCGAGACTGCGACGATCCTGAAGCCGACTCTGGCATTCGTCACGCCGGCACAGACCACTTGTAATTACTTGGCTATTTTGCTTCGTAACGTCGCTGAGATCGGTAGCGAGGGCGGAAGTACAGGCCAGGCTCAGCGCGTGATGGTGATCGCAACTCCCGGTGGCTTGTTCGACCCGGCGAGCCCTTCGACATCGGCGCCGATCTCGCCAAACAACGAAGGGCTTCCCTCCAGCGCGCC
>JAEMTR010000217.1 GCA_016462245.1 Solirubrobacteraceae bacterium | reverse complement strand
GGCCCTGGTCTTGAAACTCGCGCAGCTTCGTCAGCACGACCGTGTGACCGAGGTGAATGTCGGGGGCTGTTGGATCGAGGCCCAGCTTCACTCGCAGCTGCCTCCCCTCCCTTTCGGCAAGCTCAAGCTTCGCCTGTAGCGCGCCGGCGGGAAGATCCTCAGCGGAATTGGCAGTCAACTGGGCGGATTTTGAAGCGGCGGATTCCATCAGCGTCAATGCTAGTCTGAGTACAGAGCAGGACGCTTCCACTTTCGGTGGCGCCCTGCGGAGCTTGAGGGTGTTCTGGCCGTGTCAATGCGAGCCTTCACCTCGGCAACGAGAGATGACTGAAGACCACGAAGAGAACACAGACCTCAGCGCTGACGAGCAGACCGAAGCTCCCGCGCCCCAGGTGCGCAAGCCCCGTGTTAAGCGGCTGCGGCTGATCCTGATCGCGCTCCCACTGATCGCACTAGCGATCGTCTCGACCGTCTTCGGAATGATGATGGCGGTCGCCTCTGAGCTACCGAACCTGCAGAGCTCAAATGGCTTTAAGACAGCGCGCAACTCAGTTCTACTAGACGCGCTGGGAAGGCCGCTTGGGATTCTCAAGAGCACCCGTAACCGTGTCCTGATCCCCTACTCCGAGATCTCACCGTTCATGCGCAATGCCGTGATCTCGGTCGAAGATCAGCGCTTCTACGAAAATAACGGCGTCGATCCACGTGGCATTCTGCGCGCCTTTGTTCAGGCGACGATTGCGGGAGGCGCGCGTCAGGGCGGCTCCACGATCACTCAGCAGTTTGTCAAGAACGCGCTCAACGCCCAAGATCAGCGGACGGTGCCGCAGAAGCTGCGCGAATCGGCGCTTGCTTACCACCTCACGCGCAAGTGGTCGAAAGAGAAGATTCTCAGCGAATACCTCAACTCGATCTATTTCGGCAATGGTGCCTACGGGATCGAATCGGCAGCGCGGGTCTATTTTGGCCGCGACGCGAACCACCTCGGTTGCGGAGTCAAGGAGAGGCCCTGCGCTGCTGAGCTGAACGCAGCTGAGGCCGCACTGCTGACGGCCGTAATCGCCAACCCAACCGCTTATGACCCGGTCGCTCGTCCTCAAGCCGCGCTGACGCGGCGCAACACCGTGCTGGGCAAGATGCGCGATCAGGAACGCATCTCGATCGCTGAATATGACCAGGCTCGGGCCGAAGGGCTACCGGCCCTAATCGTCTCGCCATCGGTCGACACGAAGGCGCCTTACTTCACTACCTGGGTTAGTCAGCAGCTCGTAGACCACTTTGGCGCTAGGCGGGCCTTCGAGGGCGGGTTGCGCGTCCGCACAACACTCGACCTCGACTTCCAAGAGGCCGCGCAGCAGGCAGTTGATCAGAATCTCTCCGATCCCAACGGCCCATCCGGAGCCGTCGTCGTTATCGACAATAAGACCGGTGAAGTCAAAGCGATGATCGGCGGCCGCGATTATCAGGAGCGCCCCTTCAATCTCGCGACACAAGGTCAACGCCAGCCGGGCTCGACCGTCAAGCCGTTCATCCTGGCGGCCGCGCTACGCAAAGGATATGGCCTCGGCTCGGTCTGGGAATCGCGCAAGCGTGTCTTCGACGTTCCCGGCGATGATGGCGAAAAGTTCACGGTCAACAACTTCGACAAGTCATACTCGGGGACTCGCGATCTTGGCTCGGCGCTGACAGTCTCCGACAACGCCGTCTTCGCCGCAGTCGGCCTTGAAACTGGCACCCGGCGTATCTCGAAATTGATTACGAACATGGGTGTTCGCTCGCCTGTTTCGACAAACCCAGCGATGACGCTTGGAGCCTTTAAGCAGGGCGTTTCAGTCTTGGACTGGGCGCATGCTTTCCAGAGTTTCGCGGCCGGTGGAAAACGGACCTCTGGAACGCTCGGTGCGCCCGACCGAGGCCCGGTCGGAATTCACGACGTCAGGGATGTCGCGAGCGACGAGTTGATTGCTCGTAATAAAACTCGCGGTAAGCAGGTAATCACGCCCCAACTGGCACAGCTGGTCACACAGCAGATGCAAACCGTGGTCAGCGCTGGCACTGGACGTCTGGCCCAGTACGGCGGCTTTGCGGCCGGAAAGACCGGGACTACCGAGAACTTTGGAGACGCATGGTTCGCCGGGTTCACCGACCGCTACACGATTGCCGTTTGGGTCGGTTACGCAGATCGCACCCAACCGATGGAAACTGAGTACGACGGCAGCCCAGTAGCCGGCGGCACAATCCCCGCGCAAATTTGGCGCGACTTTGTGATTCAGATCCAAAGCCTGCTCGAAAACCGCTCTAATGCAAAGGACGCCGACGGCAATGGCGATAGTT
>JAEMTR010000216.1 GCA_016462245.1 Solirubrobacteraceae bacterium | reverse complement strand
CTCGGCCGCCAGCACGCGATGGTGGGCCATCTCATAGCGGCGCAGCGCCCAAGCAAGTTCGCCCGACTTCGGCTCGCGGCGGCCGACAAGGCTGAGGAAGGCGCGCAGCTCATCTTCCTGCGCCGGTTCGATCAGAACCAGCGGTTCGATCTCACCGGAGTCGTTGCCAAGCGCGACTGCCTGCCACGGGCCAGCGCCGATCCGCGACCAGCCGAGCGGCGCGATCGCTACCGGGTCGGGGTGGTAGAGCCCAAGCCCAGCGGCCAGTTTGCGCAGTGACTGGCGCGAAGCCTGCAGCGGGCCGACGTCGCCGGGGACCGGCGAGCGGCGCACGATCACGAGCGTCTGCGCGCTGCCGTCGACGCGCGACCAACGCGCCTCGTCGGGAGCATCGTCGAAGCGCTCGCCGCGGGCTAGCGTCAACCCGTCGCCAAGAGCCACCTCTTCGGAGCCAAGCTCAACGCCGAGCAGAACGGCAACGACGGTGTGCTCGGCGCGCTCCTCGGCAACGCAGCGCTCAAGCTCCAGATAGGCATTATCGAAGCAGCGCTCATCAAAGACAAAGTCGTTGGAATCAACGAAGACCCTTGCAAGGAAGCAGTGCAGCGCGGCATCGGCGCTCTGGCGGCCGGGGCCGGGTGGGCGCAGGCCCTGCGAATCGAGGTAGTCGGCGAGGCTGCCGATCGCGATCAGCGCGTGGGCGGCAGGCAGAAAAGTCGGGAGACGGGCCAGAACACTGCTGCGCTCGTTGATGAACTCGGCAGTCAGCGGGCGGTAGCAGTAGAGCGGCGAGTCGCGGCGGCCCTCCTCGACGACTTCGAACGGCAGCTCGTGGCCGCCTTGGGCGTCACTGGCAAGCTGCCATGCGGCTTCCTGCGTGAACGCGTGCAGCGCGGAGCGAAGTTGACGAAGGCCCATAAGCGTCCGTTCGCCAAAGCGGTCGCCGATCCTGCCGTAATCGCCGCGCGGTAGATTTATACGATGGCTTCAAAAGGGCACACGCACGAAGATCACGACCACGTCCACGGCCCAGGCTGCGGCCACACGGCGATCGTCCACGATGGCCACATCGACTTCATTCACGACGGCCACCTGCACCAGCCGCACGGCGACCACGTTGACGAGCACTCACTCCCGGTCGATGACCAGCTCCCCGACGACTGCAACCGCCAGCACGATTGCGGTCAGCACGTGCATGGCGCGGACTGCGGCCACGAGGCTGTGCCGCACGGCGAGCACACCGATTATCTAGTAGAGGGACGCCTCCACCACCCGCACGAGGATCACTGTGATGATCACGGCGGCATCGAACTAGCCTGAGAATCAGTCTCATCGCTAGCCTCTTAGGCGATGGCGAAGACGAATAAGAAAGAGTCGCAGTGGGCGACAGCGACTAATGAGAAGCTGGCAGAGGCTGGCTTCCGCCGTGGCGGCGCGCGCGCTGCCGTCGTTTCGCTGCTCGATGAGCAGAGCTGCGCGCTGAGCGCCTACGAAATCGAAGATCTACTCGCGCAGCGTGAGCGCGCCGTTGGCCGCGCCAGCATCTACCGGATCCTCGAGGAGCTCGACGAGCTGGGCGTTGTAGCGAAGGTCGAACTCGGCCAAGCGCAGGCCCGTTACGAGCCGGTTCGCCCCGACCATCACCACCATCACCTTGTCTGCGACAAGTGCGGCGCCGTAATCGCCTTCGATGACGCGCCGCTGGAGCGCGCCGTCCACTCGATCTCTAAGCGCGTCGACTTCGCAGTCGAAGGCCACGAGATTGTGCTCCACGGCCTCTGCGCCGACTGTCGCTAGCGAGCAGCTCTCTCACTGAACGGGCCAGCAGCGCGGCGGCGAAGGCGACGACGAGCGCGCAGGTGACCGCCGCCCCGGCCGCCAGCTCGGCGTGGTAGGAGGCGTAGAGACCTACCAGCGAGGCAACCCAGGCGATTGCGACTGCGGCCAGCATCATCGGCCCGATCCGCTGCGTCAGCAGCCGCGCGCTGGCCGCCGGACCGATCAGCATCGCGACGACGAGCAGGTTACCGAGCGCCTGCACGGCAACGAGCGTGGCGCCTGCAAGCAGCAGCGCGAGAACTAGATCAAGCGGCGCCGGTGAGCGGCCAAGCGCGCGCGCGTTGAGGCGATCGAAGCCCGTCACCAGCAGCCCTTGATGGAGCACGAAGAGCACGGAGAGGACGATTGCTGCGTAGGCGGCGGCCAAAGCTATGTCGCCAAAGCCAACCGCCAGCAGGTCACCGAAGAGAAGCCCGTTCAAGCCCGCCGGCGTGGCCGGTGCGAGGCCGAGCAGCACGCCGGCGCCGAACAGCGAGGTGATCACGACCGATACTGCGACCTCACTTCCGAGCA
>JAEMTR010000051.1:4942-8703 GCA_016462245.1 Solirubrobacteraceae bacterium | reverse complement strand
TGCGGCCACGAGCCGCCGTCCTCGGCGTAGAAGGTGATCGCCCGCTGAGCCTTCGTCAGCTTGCCGTACTTCGGCTTGCCGCCGTCTTTCTTGAACAGCGCCACCCTGCGCTCAGTCGCGCAGCGGGTCGAAGCGGGTATCGAGCAGGCCGCGCGTGTGGAGATCCTCAAAGCGCTCGAGGTCCTCAACCGTGTCAACTTCGAGCCAGCCGCCTTCGACCGGCACGGCGTGAACAGCGATTCCGGAGTCGATTAGGTGTTGGAGCAGGTCGGTCATGGACATAGCGTCGGGCGTGCGGCCACCGAAGCGCGTTTCGGGATCGATCGCGTCGATCGCGGCGACCATCTTTTCGGCGCCGCTGGCTGAGACGCGGATCAAGCCCATGTACTGGCCTTCAATCTCGTCAAGGCTCTTCGGCGGGTTGCCAAGTTCGATCACGTTGCCGTCATCGTCGAGCCGCAGCGTCTCTGCGTCCTCGAGCGGGTCTTCCATCCGCATCGCCCAGAGGCTTTGCCAGCCAAGGTCGATCGTGATCGCGACGTCGGCCTCGTCGGCCAGCAGCGCCTTGACGATGTTCGGCTGGTAGATGATGTCGCCGTAGGCGATCAGCAGGTCATCGCCGCTGAGCAGCTGCTCGCGCGCGGCGATCAGACTGACGACCATGTTGGTCGAATCGAAGCGCGGGTTGTGGACGCGGCGCGTGCCGTAGCTCTCGAGCTGGTCGGCGCGGTAGCCGGTGGCGATCGTGATGTCGTCGATGCCGACGCGGGCCAGCACCGCGAGCTGCCACTCGAGCAGCGGCTTGCCGGCCAGCGGCACGAGCGCCTTCGGGCGGTCCTCGGTGTGGGGCCGCAGGCGGTTGCCTTCTCCGGCGGCGAGGATGATTGCGCGGGTCATTTAGCTCTGTCCAATCAGTTGTTCGATCAGTGCGATGTCGTCTGCGTCAGCTTCGCCACGCTCGGGGTGCCACATCAGCGCGACTTGGGGGAGCGTGGAGTGAACGATCGCCTCGACGGTGCCGTCGGCGGCGGTCGCTGCGAGTTCCCAGCCCACGGGAACGGCGCTCTGCTCGACGCCCCAGTTGTGGAACGAGTTGACACTGCGGCCGTCACGAATCGGCCAATTCGCAGCCGCGGAGTGCGTCGTGATCGCGTGGTCCTGCGCGACGTGGCCTTCGACCGGCACGAGCGCGCCGCCGCCGCTGTCGACGATCAGCTGCAGCCCGCGGCAGACGGCAAGCAGTGGGGTCGCTTCCGCACTCGCCCGCTGGAGCATTAACGCTTCAGTGCGGTCGCGCTCCGGCGCTGCATCTGGCCCAGCGACGAGGTGGGCGAGGTCGTTGCCGCCGGTCAGGACGATCAAAGCCGGGTCGGCTGCGGCGAGCCAAGCGGCCGGGTCGGCGAGTGAGTTGGGCATCGGCAGCGCGATCAGGCCGAGCGATTCGAGTAGCGCGGCCCAGCGCTGGTCGAGCGCGTCACGGCGCTCGTCGCGGTCGGCAAAGATCTCGACGCGCTGGCTAATCACAGCCCGCCGCGCATCGCCGCTCATCCGACGATCTCAATCGTTCGGCTGGAGCAGTCAAGGCTGACGACGGTCGCTGAGGCGAGCGCATTGAAGCGCGCCTCACCAACGCCGATTGCGGCCGGCAGGCCAAGCTCAGCGGCGCGCACCGCCATGTGCGAGTTGGCGCCGCCGT
Source organism: Solirubrobacteraceae bacterium (assembly GCA_016462245.1). GTDB lineage: Bacteria > Actinomycetota > Thermoleophilia > Solirubrobacterales > Solirubrobacteraceae > F1-60-MAGs163. Next base: position 7,007 of record JAEMTR010000051.1, on the reverse strand, counting down.
ACATCGTGATCAGGCCAGCGATGTTGCGCGCCAGCATCCAGTCGTAGCCGGGGTCGGCGGTTGGGATCAGCACGAGCTTCTCGGCGACATCAACCGAAGGGCTCTCGGGCGCGACGACGACCTCGGCCTGGACGGCGCCGTTGGTGACGAAGTTCGCTTCGGCCTCGTCCTGCTCAAAGCAGCTGAGGTCGCTGCCGGCGCTGAGCTGGCCGGGCAGGCAGACGGCTTGGCTGAGCAGATGGAGTTCCACACCCTCGTCGGAGCGGCTCAGTAGGAAGTCACGCGGGTCGGCCAACACTTCACGGCATCGTAAGAGATCCTCGACTGCGACGTGAGCGAGCTCGTCGCGACTTAGATCAAGCGCTTCGCCGTACTGCGCGATCGCTTCCAGCGCCAGGCTGAGCGCGCGCGTGAAGACAAACTTGCCCTCCTCGCGCCCGGCGATTGCGCTGCGCGCGAAGTGATCGAAGGCTGCGGCGTCAACGCCGAGGCCGAGATCGGCGAGCGCCGCCGTGATCGCCGCTGCGCTCTGCGGCTGCCATTCGAACTTCGCCGTCGCCGCTGGCTCGCTCGCGCGCTCGACGATCGGGCCGAGGTAGTCTTCGGCGGCGCCGGCGTACCAAGGTGAAGTGATGTCGTAGGTGCCAGGGCGCAGGTGGCCGTAGCGAGCGACCAGCTCTTCCCAGCTGAGGCTTCCCTGCTTGACAGCCCAGGCGTCGCTGCGCAAGCGGCCGAGCACCGTTTCAACCGAGGCGAGGAACTGGTCGGCCTCTGCGGCCGGCAGCGCGCCTGTCGCAACCAGTGAGCGCAGAAGAGTTGCGGCGACGAAGCCGGCGCGGGCGAGGTGGGCAAAGACGGGGGTTCCGCTGCGCCTCGCGGCGTCGAGCTGCGCTGCTGCGCGCTCCAGCGGCGGCAGCTCCGAAGCTTCAATCTCGTCGATCGTCGCCGCTAGTCCCGGCAGCACGGCGAGGTCATCATCGATTCGCGCAATCCCGGCGGCGGTGATCTCACGCAGCGCGTTCTCCAGCGCCTCAACCTCTTCGTCGCTGAAGCCGGAACCCAGTAGTCGCTCGGAGCTCGTCGCGAAGTCGGGCGTGAGGCAGGTGAAAAGAATCTCGAATTCGACCTTGTCGTGGAGCTCTGGCTTCGCTTGTAGCTGCGCTAGGTAGCTCTCAACGAGACGCTCGGCGAGATCGTCGGGGAGTGATGCCGGAATGAACGAGTTGAAGCTGGCTCGAACGTCTACATAAGGGTGGCCGGCGACGTCAAAGAGCAGCGCGCAGGGCCGCACGTCGCGGTAGCCGTATTCAGCCCTTTGCTGCGCCCAAACCTCGTCGGTGACTAGGTAGCGGTAGAGGCTCGCAGCGAGCTGCTTTGGCGTCGTGCCGATGATCTCGGCCGGGTTCCAGTCGCTCATCACGCTGAAGTGGGGGGCAGCACCAAGGATCGTCGGGCCAGGCGCGCTGCGGGAGCTGAGTGCCTTGCGCGCCTGCTCGATTACCGCGTCAACGTCGCTGTCGGCAACGGCCGCAGGGCCGTGCGCCATCACAATCGGCCGCGCCTGGAGGATCTGTGTCTTCTCGCCACAGACGGCAAATTCGATGTCGAGCGCGTCGTGGCCAATCAAGCCTTCAATCCTGCGCACCGTGTCCAGCACGCCCGCCAGCGTGGTGGGAACGCTGGCCGGGGTTTCACTACTGCGATGGACGACGAGCGTGCGCACGTCGCGCCCTGCCGTGACAGCATCGGTGTCCTGCGACGAATCGTCGTAATTGATTACGTAATAGGGAGCGCCGGTGGCGTGCGTGCGCGTCATCACGACGCCGCTGATCACGACGCCGGTCAGCATCTCCTGAACTAGGACCTGATCATCGTCGGCGGCCTTGCCGTACGAGGCGAGCACCTCGCTGATCGCTGCGCTTAAAGCATCGGTCGTGGGCTCAACGTCGAGGATGCTGGTGTAGCGGCCTGCGCCCGACTCAAGCCAGCCGTCCTCCGAGCGGGCGCTGCTGCGCACGATCAGTCGCTCGCCCGGCAGCTCGGAAAGAATCTGCTCGGTGATCGC
>JAEMTR010000051.1:0-4842 GCA_016462245.1 Solirubrobacteraceae bacterium | reverse complement strand
CGGCAAGACTGAGCGAACCGGCCGGGCCGCTGTGCTGCCAGTCAGGGTTCAGCACGATCTGCACCTCTGGGTAGCGCTGGAGGACCTCCTCGGCGCGGTAGCCGCCGATGAAACGGACCTCGACCTCGTCGAGCGCTGCGAGCGCTGCAAGAGTCCAGTCCAGAACGCGGCCGTGCTCAGGAATGTCAACAACCGCTGAGGGAAGCCCACCCCAGACTGCGCGGCCAGCGCCGAGGATCACCGCGAGCGGCGGTTTGTTCGCGCTAGACACGCCGGAATCGTAGCGGCCGCGCTCTTTGGCGCTGGGCATTGGCTACCGAGCCCCGCAACGCCATTGGCGCGATCTGTTGCGGCACTGGAACAAGCCCCATGCGGCATTCGCGCGATCGCCCCAAAGCTGACCTATCGAACCTAATCTGGGCGCCGATGACAGCCCCGGTTCTTCGATTGCTGACAATTTCGTTGGTTGCCTTACTGGTCGGCCCGATTGCTGCTGAGGCGTCGCAGTGGCGGTGGCCGCTTGAGCAACATCGCCTCGTCGAGCGCTTCGATTTCAACCGCAGTGATCGCTTCCGCGCCGGTGCGCATCGAACGATCACGCTCAGTGGTGATCCGGGAGCCAAGGTGCGGGCCGTCTGCAGCGGTGTCGTTAGCTTTGCTGGAAGGTTGCCCGACGGACGCCGTGGCGTCACGCTGCGCTGTGGCGAGCTGGCTGCGACCGAGCTCGGCCTGTTGCGCCTCAAAGTCACGCTCGGTGAGGCGGTGATCGCCGGCCAACAGCTTGGCTCGCTTGGTCCGAGTCGACTGCTCAGTGTTGGTGCTCGACGCTGGAGTCAGCGTGATCGCTATTCCGACCCGCTGGCGCTGCTTGGCGCTGCGCCAGTTGGCTTGCCGGTCGCGCCGCTGGCGCCGCGCGGGCGACGAGCCCCGCCGCCGCCGCGAGCGTCCCTGCGAACGCCCTCGCGCGGCGGCGATCAAGCCCGGTCGGCGGCCCCCTGGCTGCTCGGCGCGGCCTGGCTTGGGCTTGGTGTTAGCGGCGCGGCAATTGGCGCTGGGATTGCGCTGAGCGGGCGCCGCGAGCGCCGCAAACTGTCAGCGGCAGCGGTGCCCCGCCCCCAGCGCCAGCAATGATCTGACTGCGGCCCCACGGCGTGCCTGCGCGCCCGCTAGCGTTCAGCGCGATGGCTCGGCCCGCTTTCTACGTAACTACACCGATCTACTACGTCAACGCCGCCCCCCATTTGGGGCACGCCTACACGTCGATCGCCGCCGACGTGCTCGCCCGCCACCACCGTCAGCGTGGCGACGACGTCTTCTTTCTGACCGGCACCGATGAGCATGGTGAGCCGGTAGCGCTGGCCGCGGCCGCCGAGGGCGTTGAGCCGCAGCTTCTGGCCGACCAGAACGCCGAGCGTTTTCGCGCGCTGATGCCGCAGCTTGAGGCCAGCAACGACTTCTTCATCCGCACCAGCGACGAGCAGCACGTAGCCGCGGTGCAGGAGATCCTCGAACGCGTGAAGGCCAACGGCTACGTCTTTGAAGGCACTTATGAGGGCTGGTACTGCCCGCGCTGCGCCGACTTCAAGACGGCCCAGGAAGTCGCCGAAGGCAACACCTGCCCGATTCACAACATTGAGCTAACTCGTGAGAACGAACAGAACTGGTTCTTCCAGCTCTCCGCTTTTCAGGAGCGGCTCGAAGAGCTCTTCGATGGCCAGCCCGATTTTGTTCAACCGAAGACGCGCTACAACGAGGCCCGCTCATTCCTCGCCGGCGGGCTGCAGGACGTATCGCTCTCGCGCCGCGGAATCGACTGGGGGATCCCTGTCCCGTGGGATCCGCAGCAGACGGTCTACGTCTGGTGGGACGCGCTGCTCAACTACTACACAGCACTGACCTACGCCGAGCCCGGTGCAGACCTGACCGAACGCTTCTGGCCCGCCAATTACCAATTGATCGGCAAGGACATTCTCAAGTTCCATGCGATCTACTGGCCGGCGCTGCTGATGGCCGCCGACCTGCCGGTCCCCCGGCACCTCTTCGTCCACGGCTTCCTGCTGATGGACGGCGAGAAGATGAGCAAGTCGCTTGGCAACGTGCTCGATCCTTTCGCCGTGATTGAGCGCTACGGCGCCGACGCGCTCCGTTTCTATCTGCTGCGTGACGTGCCGTTCGGCTCCGACGGGTCGGTTTCGGCCGCCGCATTTGAGGCCCGCTACGAAAACGAGCTCGCCAACGAATACGGCAACCTTGCGGCGCGCACGATCGCGATGGTCGATCGCTACCGCGACGGCGTCGTCCCGGCCGTGCCGCTCGACGGCGAGTTGGCGAGCGACTTTGAAGGTTTGCCCGAGCAGGTAGCTGCGCTGATCGACAAGGCCGAAGTAACGCAGGCGCTGGAAACAATCTGGGAGCGCGTGCGGCGCTGCAACCAGTACGTCGAAGAGCGCGCACCGTGGACGCTCGCCAAAGATGAAGCCAACAGCGATCAGCTTGATGTCGTGCTGGCATCGCTCTGCGAGGCGCTGCGTTCGCTGACGGTGCTACTGGCGCCGTGGCTGCCAGCTAGTGCCGAGAAGCTGCTGGGCGCGCTTGGCGCCAGCGACGACAGCTTCGCCGCCGCGGCCTTTGGCAGCGGTTCACTGGCGGCAATTGAGAAGATCGAGCCAATGTTCCCGAAGGATGCAGGCGAAGAGGACTAACAGCGCAGCGATGATCGACAGCCACACCCATCTCGATTTTTGCGAGCCGCCGAACGCGGAGCTTGTCGCCGAAGCGCTCGCAGCCGGCGTGACGAAGATCCTCACCGTTGGCACCGACGCTTCCAGCTCGCGCGACGCACTGGCGGCGGCGGCGGAGTTCGCTGCCGTATTTGCTGCTGTTGGCCATCATCCCAATAACGCGACCGGCTTCTCCGGCGCCGATCGCGCCGAGCTGCGTGAGCTGGCCTCCGACCCGCTCTGCCACGCCGTCGGTGAGACCGGCTTCGATCAGTACCGCGACGGAGCACCGCTTGAGGATCAGCGGCTGGCATTCGAAGCGCAGATTGAGATCGCCGCCGAGCTTGGCAAGCCGCTGATCATCCATACCCGCGATGCCGACGATCTTTCGATCGACACGCTGCGCGAGCGGGCCGAAGGCGTCCGCGTGATCCTGCACTGCTTCACGATGCCGACGCGGCTTGAGGAGTGCCTCGCCGAAGGCTGGTGGATCTCATTTGCTGGCAACGTCACTTACCCAAAGGCAACTGAGCTGGCTGAGGCCGCCGCGCTCGTGCCGGACGACCGCCTGCTGGTTGAAACCGACGCGCCCTACCTGACGCCGCAGCTCCGTCGCCGCGAGCGCAACAGGCCCGCAAACGTCGTCCACACGGCCGAGTTTGTGGCTGCGAAGCGTGGCGTCGATTACGCAAGCTTTGATCAGATGATTGAGCGCAACGCGGCCGAGCTGTTCGGTTGGTGAGCGCCGTGGTCGCCGAGCCAGAGGGCGAGCTGCCGGTTCAGCCAAGCCTGCGCAGAATCCGCGAATTCAACGTTCGTCCGAAGCACGACCTTGGCCAGAACTTCCTGATCGACTCCAACATCCTCGGCGTGATCGACCGCCTCGCCGAGCTTGGGCCCGGCGATGTTGTGCTGGAGATCGGCGGTGGTCTTGGCGTCCTCAGCGAGCACCTAGCGCCGCTCTGCAGCCATCTGCACGTGATTGAGCTCGACCAGGCGCTGGTGCCGGCGCTGGAGGACGCTCTCTCAAATAACCCAAACACGACGCTGCACATCGGCGACGCGATGGTGTTCGACCTAGTCGAGCTCGACCCGCCGCCGACGAAGGTCGTCGCCAACCTTCCCTATGGCATCGCGGCGACGGTGATTCTGCGCAGCGTCGAATTGCTGCCGCAGGTGACGCGCTGGGTCGCGATGGTGCAGCGCGAGGTTGGCGAGCGCTTCGCTGCCAGTCCCGGTGAGAAGGCCTATGGCGCGCCGTCGGTGATCGCCCAGCTCAGCTGCGAGGTGCGCGTTGCTCGCGCGATTTCGCGCAACGTCTTCCACCCCGTGCCGAACGTCGATTCGGTGCTGATCACGCTCGATCGAACCGGCCCGCCGCCACCCGATCAGCTGCGCAAGCTTGTCCGCGCCGCATTTGCCCACCGCCGCAAGGCACTGCCGCGCTCGCTGGCGACGGCCGGCTACGGCGGCAACGAGATCCGCGATCGCGCCCGCGCTGCGCTCGAGCGGCTCGAGTTGCCGCTTGACGTGCGCGCCGAACGGCTCTCGCCCGATCAATTCCGTGCGCTGCTTGAGGAGCTTGCGCGATGAGCGCGCTGCGCGAGTTGGCTCCGGCCAAGATCAATCTCGGCTTGACGCTCGGTCCGCTGCGCGAGGACGGCCGCCACCGGCTCGTGACGCTGATGCAGCCGGTAGCGCTTTGCGATTCGCTCGAACTTGTTCCGGCCGAGCTCGGCAGCAGTGGCGATCAGACGATCTGCGCGGGCGTTGAGGGTGAGAACTTGGTTGACAAGGCGGTCGCCGGATTCCGTCAGGCAAGCGGTTGGCGTGGTGCGGCGGTTCAGATTGAGATTGCGAAGAAGATTCCTGTCGCCGCCGGAATGGCTGGTGGCTCTGCCGATGCTGGCGCCGCGCTGCGGCTGCTCTCGCGAGTGTCAGGAATCGCCGACGAGGAGATGCTGATGTCGGTTGCGCGCGAACTCGGCGCCGACGTTCCGGGGCAGCTGCAGCCTCGCCGTTATCTCGCCAGTGGCGCAGGCGAGGAACTTCGGGCGCTGCCCGAGGCGGCGCCGTTCGGCGTACTCGTCGTTCCATCCGATCACGGTCTTTCGACCGCCGA